>NZ_CAMVDO010000003.1 GCF_947166265.1 uncultured Fibrobacter sp.
TTGTAATGATCTGTATTACAGCCTGTGATGACGGTTCCAGCGGTGCCGGACCGGACCCTGTTGCTGAAATTTCGTCTTCCAGTGGCGACGAAGCGATCTCCTCGAGTTCTGTCACAAACAAAGGAACATCTTCCGGTGGTAGTCCGGTGTCGTCTTCGTCAACGAACAGTTCGTCTTCCGCAAAATCAAGCTCTTCCACGGATGCCAAGAGCTGTTCTTCAAGCGGGTTGATTCCGGAATCTTGCGAAGAAAAGGATGAGAATCGTATTTTGACCATTTATGATACTGGGGAGAGATATGTTTGCAAGAGTGGTCAATATGTCAAGATTGAGTCCAGCAGCTCTAGTAAAGTAAAGAAAACGTGTTCCGCAGATGAAGAGGGAACAACTCGGAGAGAGGATGGGGTGCGATTTGTCTGCGAAGATGGATATTGGGTCCCAGTGGAATCATCTAGCTCATCTAAAGTCAGTAGCAGCAGCTACTTCGACATGACGGAGCAATTTAACGAGAAAGTGTCTTACGGTGAGTTCACGGACCTGCGCGACGGACACAAGTATCGTACGGTGAGCATGTATGATGATAGTTTTGAGAGAACCTATGTTATCTTTGCCGAAAACCTGAATTATGGCAAGATGGTTCCAGGCGGTACTGTGCAGGGAGACTCCACGAAGTACTGCTACGATGACGACTCGTGGTACTGCGAAAATGGCTGGGGCGGACTCTATACCTGGAGCAATGCAATGGGCTTTCCTGCCGTATGCGACAGTGTATCCATCAGTGCGGAGGCCTGTTCGCAAAAATTTGTTTATCCCAGTGGATATGGACAACCCCAGAACTATGTCCAGCATCAGGGAATCTGCCCGGATGGCTGGCATATTATGAATTCTGGCGAATGGGCGCATTTAGACCAGAGGACGGGGGGCAGTGTCGCCCACTATATGGGCTCGAAGGTTGCGGGCTTCAGTAACGAAAACTTGTATGGAATGTCCTTGCTGCCGGCAGGGTATTGGAATCCTGTGGCTCTAGAGTATGGATACATTTCAAATTCTGCGTTATATTGGCTGCCGCAACAATATCCAGAATATGATGATTGTTCATATCGAGTTGCGATTCGAACGAATGAGTTTAATAGAACCTTTAGAGGTTTAAAAACGCAGGGCTTTTCTGTCCGCTGTGTAAAAAACTACTAATTATAACAAGATTTTAAACAAATTAACAACGCCTTTTGGAAAAAGGCTATAGGGGTTATATGTCTAAATTCAACAAGAAGAACAAAAAATCCAAGAAAAACAATCGTAAAAATTACAAAATTGAGTCTCTTGAACCGAGACTCTTGATGGATGCTTCGGTAAACGACTGGAATGATGAGCTCAATGCATTGAATGTTGGTGCCTACACAATTGATAGCGATTCCTCGAAGATTGACGGACTTCTTGTTGTTGATACCAACGATATGGACAAGGAACTGGAACGACTATCCTTGGCAGATGTCGTAAATGGCCAGAAGGTGGATTTTCAACAGGAATGGAAAGACGTAAAGGTTCATGTAAAAGATTGTGTCGATAAGGTTTATGATGATGCGATGAAACCTTATGACGACGAAGTGGGTAGGTGTAGAGACGTTTACGATGCTGCAAATGCACTGTTGTTGTATTAGAATAAAAAGGAAGTTAGAATGAAAACATTAAGGAGCTATACAAAGAACGTCATTGCGAATAGTAGTGTCATCCTGAGCGGAACGGAGTGGAGTCTCTTTGACCACTTGGCAACTTGTTGCCTTAGTGGGCATGATCCCCGAATGGGGAGAAGGATCTTTGTCGGTGCTTTATTTGCCGCGTTTTGTTTTTTTACAGCCTGTGATGACAGTTCCAGCGGTGCCGGACCGGACCCGGTAGCGGAAGTTTCTTCTTCTAGTGGTGACGATGCAATCTCCTCGAGTTCTGTTACGGACAAAGGAACGTCTTCCGGTGGCAGTTCGAGGTCCTCTAGCTCTGTGAAGCCTGATTCGAATGGTTCGCAGAAAAATTCTAGTTCCGCAACAACGGTACATTCTTGCAGTAGCTCGAATGCAAAATCTTCGTCAAGTAAGGCGTGGACTTGTAAAGAGGAGGGAAAATCTGTTACAAGATATAATGAAGCGACTGGTTTGATTGATGTATATCTTTGTACGAATGGCGTTTATGAATTGGTTGTGTATTCAAGTTCTTCAGAAAAAGTCTATACATTCAAGGAATTATTTAAAGAAGACAGTGTGTTTAATAAAAATATGGAGTACGGAACTTTTGTGGATTCTCGCGACGGTCAAGAATACAAGACGATTGAGATATACTTCAACTATAAAGAAATTGAGTATTTTACGGTATTTGCTCAAAATCTGAATTATGGCACACAAGTGAAACTTGAAACAACTGCTTTTGACGATGACAAGGTTGAAAAGTTTTGTTATGACGATGACCCTTGGTATTGCGAACACTATTTTGGTGGTTTGTATTCTTGGAGCGAGGCTATGGGACTTCCGAAGGCTTGTGATAGTGTGAAAACGGGTGCAACGCCTGATTGCCCTGATTCTGTTGCACCAGGGATTGTTTATGAGGCTGAATGGAGTGAATTGCAAATACAGGGGATATGCCCTGATGGTTGGCATGTGATGAATGAACGTGAATGGAGAGCTTTGATTCATGGAGATGAGTCTGCATCTCGTGCGATATCAAAAGCTTCGTATGGAGGCAATGAAAGTGGATTTTCTGCTTTGTTTAATGGAGGGGGGTTTAATGATGAAGACGGCTGTAGATATGATCATATGCAAAAATTGGGCTTTTATTGGTTGCCTAAAGAGCGGACGGATATAGCGGCAGGATATGTTCTTTTAGAGAAAAATCGGTATGATTATTCTGGCTTTCGTAAGAACTATGGTCAATCCATTCGCTGTGTAAAGGATTATTTGTCGAAATCTAGGTGAGCTAGATTTCTTCCTTTAAAAATTTTAAACAAAAAACAGGGCTTTGGGGAAAAGCGTGCTAAGTGAGCGTCGCGACAATACGCTTGCGTTTTGGCATGACCGAACGACGCCGCGGACGCCGTAGGCGTCAAAAGTCCCATGGAAGTTATTTATGTCAAAGAAGAACAACAAGAAGAATAAGAAAAAGTCCATTCTTCCTTGCGTGCCAGATGGTGCTAATTCCACTCTTTCTTTTTTAGTGCTTTCAAATAATTTTGTTTCAAATCACGCTTGTTGCCAAAGAATGTCATTTCGGATTTTGAAAAAAGGCTGTTTTCAAGCTTTAGGCTTACAAGTTCCATTGTACAAATAAAGTCTGCAACTTGGAACAACTTGTAATCGGTTGGCATCACCTTTCGGAAAATCGGATTTGGCAAGAGTGCGTTAAATACAGATGACAAAAGCCTGCTTACTTCGACCTGTCCATTATCATAGTAAATCTTGACATCGTCAAAAGTAAGAAATTCATCGTAATGTGCCCTTATAAACGAAGATATTAGCTTCGAAAGTTTGCCTGTCGCTTCTACAGAATCTTCGATGTGCTTCTTTTCGATGTGGAAACATTTGTATTGAACGTCAATTGAACGGATAAAGGCCATCATCTTGTTGAATATGCGCCGCCGGTCAACAATATCCATATCTTTATAGATTTCTTCTTTGCGGATAATCGGACCGGTGTGAATGCATAGATTGTTAAGTCCCAAGTAGGATAATTCCGTATCTAGGCGATTGATTTTTTCTTGAATATCGACATCTTGACGATGGAACACCATCGTTATTATGTAATACGGGGAATGATAGCTATAGTCACCAAAGTCTCCCGATTCATCAATAAATACACTTAGTTCCTTCAAGATGTATTTCTCCACAAAAAAAGCGAGGAACTTCCTCGCCAGTAGATGGACCTGGGTCTTTCGACCAGCCCAAGAAGAATATACATAATTTTCTGAGGAAAGTCAATAGGTGAATGAACAAAAAAGCACTATTTTGCATCTGCGTTAGGGATAGTGACCCCTTGGGGCGGCGCTGTGGCGCCGTTGCAAGAGCGGCGCGGGCGCGCCGAAGGTGCGACCGGGGGGCCTTGCAATATAGCCCGACCCACACGATAGGGTGGGGAACGCCCAAAAGAAGACGATGGAACCGAATACAATGGTTACTCTCGCTACCGTGAGCCAGAAAGCGACTCAGCGTAAGCGAGTCGTGCTGGCGAGAGAACAACCAAAGGTTGTTCGGTCATTATAGGGGTGCTGCAGCCGCTCTCGGCATTGCGGCAATGGGCTCCGCCCTTGGTTGCGGAACGGCTGGTATGTCCGCCATCACCATGTGGAAGAAGGCTTATGCCCAGGGCAAGTCCGCCCTCTTCACACTCCTGGTGTTCGTGGGTGCCCCGATTTCCCAGACGATTTATGGCATGTTGCTCATGAACTTCATCTTGAGCAAGGCTGCTGAAAGCGGCTTTACCAACTGGGGCGGCTGCCTCGGCGCCGGTATCTTCGGCGGGCTTGGCATGATGGCTTCTGCTTGGTACCAGGGCAAGTCTGCCGCTGTGGCTTGCGATGCTCTCGGTGAAACCGGCAAGGGCATGGTGAACTACCTGATGGTGCTCGGTATCGTGGAAACCGTGGCCCTGTTCGTTCTCGTGTTCTCCATGATGGTGCTTTAATCCAGCGAGGTAACACGTATGGATCAAGCTCAACTTTTAACGCTCGCGAAACTCGGCGCGGTGGCGGCCCTGGGCCTTGCCGCGGTGGGTTCTGCGCTGGGCTGCGGGACTGCCGGCATGGCGGCCATCGGGGCCTGGAAGAAGGCGTATCTCAAGGGTAAGAACGCGCTGTTTACGCTGCTCATCTTCGTGGGCGCGCCGATTGCGCAGACAATCTACGGCATGTTGCTGATGATGTACATCCTGAACAAGTCCCAGGCGGCTCCGGCCAACTGGGCTGCATACTTGGGTGTGGGCATCTTCGGTGGCATCGGCATGATGGCATCTGCCTGGTACGTGGGCAAGTCCGCTGCGGACGCCTGCAACGCCCTCGGCGAAACCGGCAAGGGCCTCGTGAACTACCTGATGGTGCTTGGCGTCGGCGAAACCGTCGCACTGTTCGTCATGGTGTTCTCGATGATGCTCGTGTCGTAGCGCAAAGTGTCATCCTGAGCGAAGTTTCCTAAGGTCGGTGAGCCTGTCGAACCGCCGAAGGAAACGAAGTCGAAGGAGCTCATAGCAGAATAATTGCAAAAAGCCCCCTGTCACGATGAGTGGCGGGGTGTTTTTTATTTGAACTTTGCTCTTGCATAACAAAAATGCGTCGGCGAATTTCGCCGGCGCATATAGACATTTTTCTATTTGAGTTTAGCCTTCGACCTTCGGAAGCTGGGCGAGGCTCTTGGCGATGTCTTCATCCGTCGGGATGTAGTCGCTCATTTCGCCGTCGTTGAACTTCTGGTAAGCAACCATGTCGAAGTAACCCGTACCGGTGAGGCCGAACACGATGTTCTTGGCCTGGCCGGATTCCTTGCACTTGAGGGCTTCGTCGATGGTAGCGCGGATAGCGTGGCTGGATTCCGGAGCCGGGAGGATACCTTCGGTCTGGGCGAAGAGCTTGGCGGCTTCGAAGACCTTAGTCTGTTCCACAGACGTTGCACGCATCAGACCCTGATCGTAGAGTTCAGAGAGGATGCTGCTCATGCCGTGGTAGCGCAGGCCACCAGCGTGGTTTGCAGACGGAATGAAGCTAGAGCCGAGAGTGTACATCTTGGCGAGCGGGCAAACCTTACCGGTATCGCAGAAGTCGTAGGCGTACTTACCGCGAGTAAAGCTCGGGCAGCTTGCCGGTTCCACAGCGAGAATATCGTAGTCGGCTTCGCCACGGAGCTTTTCGCCGATGAACGGGCTCACGAGACCGCCGAGGTTAGAACCACCGCCAGCGCAACCGATGATGAGGTCGGCCTTCACGCCGAGCTTGTCGAGAGCGGCCTTGGTTTCGAGACCGATGACGGACTGGTGGAGGAGCACCTGGTTCAGCACGGAACCGAGAACGTAGCGGTAACCCGGCTGCTTCACGGCGGCTTCCACAGCTTCAGAGATAGCGCAACCGAGGCTTCCGGTGGTGCCCGGGAATTCGGCGTTGATCTTGCGGCCGATGTCGGTCGTCATGGACGGAGACGGAGTCACGGAGGCACCGTAGGTGCGCATGACTTCGCGGCGGAACGGCTTCTGTTCGTAAGAAACCTTCACCATGTAAACCTGGCAGTCCAGTCCGAAGAAGGCGCTGGACATCGAAAGGGCCGTGCCCCACTGGCCAGCACCCGTTTCAGTCGTCACGCCCTTGAGGCCTTGCTTCTTGGCGTAGTAGGCCTGAGCGATAGCGGAGTTGAGTTTGTGAGAACCCGAAGTGTTGTTGCCTTCGAACTTGTAGTAGATGTGAGCCGGAGTGCCGAGGGCCTGTTCGAGGAAGTAGGCGCGAACGAGCGGAGACGGACGGTACATCTTGTAGAACGTACGGATGTCTTCCGGAATTTCGATGTACGGAGTGTCGTTATCGAGTTCCTGCTTGATGAGTTCGTCGCAGAAAACCGGCTGCAGGTCTTCGAACGTCACCGGCTTGCCGGTACCCGGATTCAGGAGAGGAGCGGGCTTCTTCTTCATATCGGCACGGACGTTGTACCATGCCTTCGGGAGTTCATCTTCTTTAAGATAAGTCTTGACCTGACCTTCGATCTTAAGCGAGTTTCTCATACTAATTCCTTTTTTTGCGGCCAACCGAATGGCGACCATAATTTTGCGATAACAATATAAAAAAAGTTTGCCGCATAAAGAATTCTTCTGCGCCGATATAGTCTAAATTGGAATAGTTGACATTCAAATTTTTTTTAGTATATTGAAAGTATGGCTATCAATCATAACCTATTTACTGGACAGACGGAACTGGCAGGGGAGGTCCGCGTGTCGCATGCTGGCGAGGGCGTCAAAGTGCTCCCGGTCCACAGCGGTAAGAAGTTTATTCGACTCCGTACCCATCAAGCTGCCAAAAAGAAAATGGCAAGCAAAGAGCCTTAGTTTTTAGGTGATTTTCTACATTTGGGTTTGTGAATCAGAATCCCTTCGAACTCGTCAAGACTAGTGACCATAGCAAGGCTCGCCGCGGTCGCCTCCATACGGCGCACGGTACCATCGAAACGCCGATTTTTATGCCGGTGGGCACTCTTGCAAGCGTGAAGGGGCTTTCGTCGCGGGACTTGCGCGAAATGCAGGCGCAGATTATTCTCGCGAATACGTACCACTTGTACTTGCGCCCAGGCACGAAACTTGTGGCCAAGATGGGCGGCGTGCAGAAGTTCATGGGCTGGAACGGTCCGATGCTCACGGACAGCGGCGGATTCCAAGTCTGGAGTCTTAAAGACCTTCGCCACATTACTGAAGAAGGCGTCGAATTCCGCAGTCATTTGGATGGATCCCGCCATTTGTTCACGCCGGAATCGGTGATGAAGGCTCAGCGTGAAATCGGGGCCGACATCATTATGGCTTTCGACGAATGCACGCCTTACCCGAGCACCGTCGAAGAGGCTTCCCATTCGCTCGACTACACTCTCGCTTGGACAAAGCGCGCAAAGGACTGGCTCAAAAAAAATCCGCCGATTCTTGGATACCCGCAATACTTTTTCGGGATTGTGCAGGGCGGCATGCACAAGGAACTCCGCCAAAAGTCCATTGACGCGCTCAAGGAAATCGCTCCCGACGGCTATGCGATGGGCGGACTTTCCGTAGGTGAACCCGTTGAAACCATGTACGAAATTGCGAATTTCTGCACGAATTCGCTACCTGCGGATCGTGCCCGCTACGTGATGGGGGTGGGTACGCCTTGGAACCTGCTGGAACTCATCAAGCGTGGCGTCGACATGTTCGACTGCATTCTGCCTGCCAAGAACGCACAGGATGGCCTCGTTTATACCAGCAGGGGAGTGCTCCGCTACAAGAACGCTAAATTCGCCGATGACGAACGCCCGCTTGACCCGGAATGCGACTGCCATTGCTGCCAAAACTACACCCGCGCCTACGTGCGCCACCTGTTCAAGACCAAGGAACCTCTCGGCTGGACACTTTCGACACTGCACAACCTGCATTTCTATTTGCACTTGATGCAACAAGCCCGCGACCATATCGAAGCCGGCGATTTCGAAGAATGGTCTGCCGAAAATATTCCGCAACTCCAGCGCGACGCGGAATAAAAGTTCCTGTTTACGGGTGTATTCATAAGGTGCAAAAAATTAGTTCCTTGCGCCAGAAAAAATTGTATTTTCTAGTAGATGATAAACTTTAAGACCCCAGAACTTTCTGATCGGGCTGCAGCGGCAAAGGCCGTAGCCGATTCGGGCTATACCGGCAGTGACGTAAGCTTCGCGAACATTTTCCTGCTACGGCAAAAGTACGGCACGCAGATTGCGCTGCAAGACGGGTTCCTTTTCCGCTACTATAACGGAGTTGGGAGCCGTCGTGGGTACGCTTTCCCGCTGGGGGAGGGCGATGCGGGTGCGGCAATCGCGCTTATTGTCGAAGATGCCCACAAATCGGGCCGTCCGCTGGAATTTTGCCTGGTGGATGAGCCGCGGGCTCAGATTTTGCGGGAATATTTTAAGACAGCTGGGTCGAACGGCGCAGAACCGCCCCTTCATTTTACAGAAAACCGCGGCGACAGCGACTACATCTATTCTGCCGAAAGCCTTGCCACCTTGGCTGGAAACCAGTACAAGAAAAAGCGCAACCACGTTTCTCGATTTAACAGGACTTATTCGAACTACGAAATTCGCCCGCTTACGCCGGAGAATTTTGCAGACGCGCTTGCGGTCGAAAAGAGTTGGCTCAACATCGAAACCTTGGGCGAATCCAGCGATACCGACTGCGAATGCACCTGCGAATGCCGCGAAGCCGCCTGGGCGGAACGCTCCGAAGATGAAAAATCCAGACTCTCGGAATACTGCGCTATCCGCGAGGCACTCGAAAACTTTGATGCTCTCGGCATGAAAGGGGCGGTGCTCTATATTGGCGGAGTTCCCGCTGGCATGACGATGGCTTCAGAAATTTTGCCCGGCGTCTGGGACACGCATTTTGAAAAGGTCATCGACGAATATGCCGAAAATGGCGGCTATGCGATTATAAACAAACTGTTCGCCGAAAAACTCTGGGCTACGGGAGCTCATTTAATCAACCGCGAAGAAGATATCGGCATCGAAGGACTCCGCAAGGCAAAACTCTCGTACTACCCGCAAACGATTCTCGATAAAATGCACGTTCGAGAGGGGGAGTGATGCTTTCTCGCGTCCTTTTAAGATCATCCTGTGCCGCCTGCAAGTTTTGTTGCTCATTCCGCAGGCAGA
Organism: uncultured Fibrobacter sp.; assembly: GCF_947166265.1. NCBI lineage: Bacteria > Pseudomonadati > Fibrobacterota > Fibrobacteria > Fibrobacterales > Fibrobacteraceae > Fibrobacter > uncultured Fibrobacter sp. Next base: position 9,371 of record NZ_CAMVDO010000003.1, read on the forward strand.
GCCTCTGGGAAACGCCGCTGTTCCCGCCCGAAGTCACCGAAAAACTGAGCAAACCCAATGAATACGGCGTGGTGGGGGAGTTCCGCGATGGTCAAATTATCCTTGGTGGGTACAAAACCGCCGATCCCGAAGAAGAAGTACCCTGCACCTTCCTGGACCCGCACAAAGGTTGCATCCTAAAACCCGAAGACAAGCCCTTTGACTGCTCCATCTGGCCACTCCGCATCATGCGTAAAGATGGTGAACTCGTCATCGCCCTCACGCCCACCTGTCCGAGTGTCGGCGCAGTTCCAAGTCAGGCACTCGTCAATCTCGTAAAAAACGGCCTCGGCGATAAAATTTTCGAATACGCCAAGACGCACCCATACATCATCAAGGAATACCGCGAAGGTTTCCCGATAATTTAATCCGATTGCGTTTTTCACGCCTTTAATGCGAACCTAAAGACAAAGCAATTTTCTTGCACTTGGCAATTTCTTTGGGCGTAAGGCCGGGCCTCTTATGAGTTGCGCCTTTTTGAATTACGCTTGCGATTTTGAAGCCGCTCCAGCAAAGAACTTCTTTCAGGGCGCGGACGGTGCCTGCCGACTGCTTGAAAATCAGGTTGAAGGGCCATGGGGTAGTGCATGTCGTGACGATGACGGCTTTCTTTCCTTTCAAGAGGGGAATCGGGTACCCTTTTTCGCTGTGGTCCATCATTCCATAAACCCAGCGGTCAAAAAGCATTTTGAGTTGCCCGGTCATATTGCCCCAGTAGCAAGGCGAACCGACCACAAGAGCGTCGCTTTCTTGCACCAGGCGCAGAATCCGTTTCGCATCGTCTTCCGGCATGACGCAATCGTGTGTGCTGCGGCATTTCATGCAACCGATACACGGGCGAAATTCCAGCTTGCAAACATCAACAATATTGACCTCGGAGCCATTTTCGAATAGGGTATCGCCTATGATATTCAGCATCTGGCTGATGTTTCCGTCTTTGCGCGGGCTCGCATTCAAAATGACCACTTTTCTCATTGTGTCTCCATCCAAAAGAAACGTTCTTCTATAAAACTTTCCCTTGTTAAACACCCCAGAATCTAGAAAATGTCACTTTCAAAATAAAAAACACCCCCGACACGCAAATGCCGGGGGGATGTTTTCACAAAGTGAGCGCAACGCGCGAACGACCTCATACCTCAGAGGCGCCGTGCGCCGACCTCACTCCTATTTAAACAGATTCTTCATCTTCTCGAGGAAGGATTCTTCCTGCGCGGTTTCCTTGTCGTGGCGCAGTTCCGCGAGTTTCTGGTAGAGTTCCTTCTCTTCGCGGCTCAAATCCTTCGGGATTTCCACGCCGATGTTCACATAGAGGCTTCCACGGTCACCGCGCTTGTTCAGCGGGTACAGGCCCTGTTCGCGCAGGCGCAAGATGCTCCCGGCCTGAGTGCCGGCCGCAATCTTGATCTGCACTTCGCTACCGTCCAGCGTCGGGATTCGCTGCGTTCCGCCAAGCACCAGCTTGTGGACCGGCACCTTGATTTCGCAATGCAAATCGTCGCCTTCGCGGCTGTAGAAGTCGTCGGGCTTTTCGGCAATGACCGCCAGCAAGTCGCCGCAGGCACCGCCGCGAGGCCCGCAGTTGCCTTCGCCACGCAGGTTCAGGTACTGGCCCTCGGCAACGCCCGCCGGAATCTTGATGGAAATTTCTTCCGTTTCCTGCACACGGCCCTCGCCGTGGCAATGCGGGCACGGTTTCGCGATGACTTCGCCCATGCCGTTACAGGTGGGGCAGGCGCTTTCGGTAATCATCTGGAAAAATCCGCCCGTAGAGCGGCGCACACGACCCGTTCCATGACAGGTATCGCAGGTCTTGATGTCCTGGCCGCCCTTGCCGTTACATTCCGTACACGGCGTGTAGCGTTTCAGGCGAACCTTCTTGGTGCAACCCTCGAAGATTTCCTTGTAACTGAGCGCCACCTTGATCTGCAAGTCGTTTCCGCGCGGAGGCCCGGCCTTACGCGAGCTCCTGCGGCCACCGCCGCCAAAGCCACCGAATCCACCACCGAAAATATCGCCAAAGTTCGCGAAAATATCCTCGAAACTGAATCCCTGGCCGCCGAATCCGCCGCCACCAAAACCGCCACCGGGGGCGTTGAAGCCGAACTGGTCATACTGCTTACGCTTCTCGGGGTTGCTGAGCACATCGTAAGCTTCGGCAGCCTCCTTGAACTTCTCTTCGGCTTCCTTGTCGCCCGGATTCTTGTCCGGGTGGTACTTGATGGCAAGTTTCTTGTAGGCGTGCTTGATCTCGTCAGCACTCGCGTCCTTGCCGACGCCTAGAACTTCGTAATAATCTCTTTTTTCAGCCATTTTGCCCTCCGGGCAAATTAGACGAGAGACGAGAGACGAGAGACGAGAGATAAATCTCCCTACCTTTTTCCCTAAAATCTCTAAATACAGTCGTCATAACAAAAAATCTTCTTTTAAACAAAAAGGATTGCTCCCTAAATAGAGAGCTAATCCATTTGATAAACGAGAGTAAAAAGACGAAAGATTATTCATAAGATTAAATTTTCAGCTTAAGACCTCTTTCGTCTCTCGTCTGTAGGACCGAAAGTCCGTTCTCTCGTCTAATTAGTCAACCACTTCCGCGTCGACGACTTCCGGGCCATCGCCCTTCTTGTCGTTCTTCGGCTGTTCAGAAGCACCCGGCTGCGGACCCGGCTGAGCCTGGTTTGCACCGGCGGCCTGGGCCATGGAGCTGATCATGCCCTGGAGCTTGTCCATAGCAGCCTTGATCTCTTCCTTGGTGCCGTTGTCCTTCTTGGCCTTGATGTCGTCGATAGCAGCCTGGAGCTGGCTCTTGGTGTCGGCCGGGAGCTTGTCGCCAAATTCCTTGAGCTGACCTTCGGCCTGGTAAGCCATCTGTTCGGCCTGGTTCCTGATGTCCACCAGTTCGCGCTGTTCCTTGTCCTTGGCAGCGTTGGCTTCGGCATCCTTCACCATCTTGTTGATTTCGTCTTCAGACAAGCCGCTGGAAGAAGTAATCTTGATGGACTGTTCCTTGCCGGTTTCCTTGTCCTTGGCAGACACGTGCACAATGCCGTTTGCGTCGATATCGAAGGTCACTTCGATCTGCGGCACGCCACGCGGCTTCTTCGGGAGGTCGGTCAAGTCGAACTTGCCGAGCGTACGGTTGTCGCGGGCAAATTCGCGTTCGCCCTGGAGCACGTGAATCGTCACAGCCGGCTGGTTGTCTTCGGCGGTGGAGAACACCTGGCTCTTCTTGGTCGGAATCGTGGTGTTACGGTCGATGAGCTTGGTCATCACGCCACCGAGAGTTTCGATACCCAAGGAAAGCGGGGTCACGTCGAGGAGCAACACGTCCTTCACGGAGGAGTCGCCGCTAAGCACGGCACCCTGGACGGCGGCACCGATAGCCACCACTTCGTCCGGGTTCACAGTCTTGTTCGGTTCCTTGCCGAAGAACTTCTTCACGGCTTCCTGAACGGCCGGAATACGGGTAGAACCACCGACCAGAATCACCTCGTCGATTTCGCTCAGGGAGAGGCCGGAGTCGGCGATAGCCTTGCGGCAGGGTTCCATGGAGCGTTCCACCAGGTGGGCGGTCAGCTGGTCAAACTTTGCACGGCTGAGCGTGAGGTCCAAGTGTTTCGGGCCCGAAGCGTCGGCAGTGATGAAGGGGAGGTTGATGTTCGTAGAAGTCGTGGCAGAAAGGTCGATCTTCGCCTTTTCCGCGGCATCCTTCAAACGCTGCAGGGCCATCTTGTCCTTCTTCAGGTCGATGCCCGGATTGTCCTTCTTGAATTCGTCGTTGATCCAGTCGATAATCACTTCGTCGAAGTTGTCACCGCCGAGCATCGTATCGCCGTTGGTGGCCTTCACGCTGAACATGCCGTCGTCGATTTCAAGGATGGAAATATCGAACGTACCACCACCGAGGTCATACACGGCGACCTTTTCGCTCTTCTTGGAGTCAAGACCGTAGGCAAGGGCTGCTGCCGTCGGTTCGTTCACGATACGCAGCACTTCGAGGCCAGCAATCTTACCGGCATCCTTCGTAGCCTGACGCTGGGAGTCGTTAAAGTAGGCAGGCACCGTAATCACGGCCTGCGTCACCGGCTGGCCCAGGTAGTCTTCGGCAATCTTCTTCATGGTCTGGAGAACCATGGCCGAAATCTCGGGAGGAGCGAACTGCTTGTCGTCCACCTGCACGCGGACCGGGTCGGAACCCGTGCCCACCAGCTTGTAGGGCATGTTCTTTTCGGCAGCGGAGCATTCGCCAGCCGTACGGCCCATGAAACGCTTGATGGAGTAAATCGTCTTTTCGGGGTTGGTGATGGCCTGACGCTTTGCCACGTGGCCCACCAGACGTTCGCCGTTCTTGCCGAAAGCGACAATGGACGGGGTGGTGCGGAAACCTTCCGCGTTAGCGATCACGACCGGCTTGCCGCCTTCCATCACGGACACGCAGCTGTTGGTCGTACCAAGGTCAATACCGATAATCTTGCTCATAATGAGTCTCCTATTTTAAATTCTTGCCGCCCGCGAATCATTCCGAAAGGGGGCGATTTTTTACGCCCATACATAAGCAAAACCCGTGCCAAATGCTAATAACTGGCAAAAAACGGCCATTTTGTTTCGTTCTGAAACAAGATAGCGGCGAAAAAAGGGGTAAAACTGGCTTGTTTCATAATGAAATAGTAGACAGTAGGACGAAGTCCGTTAGTGGTTGGTGGTTAGGATGGTCGCGGAATGTGTCATCCTGAGCGGAGAGCCGCAGGCTCGTAGTCGAAGGATCCAGACCCACATAAAAGGGGAGGGGGAAGCCTCCCCCTGGTTCGCACTCCGTTGCTCACCACCCCTTCTCCTAGGGGGACACCCCCTAACACCCCCAATTCTTTTTCAAAAATGTATATTTCAGCAAAACGGAAGTTGAGGGATAGATGATATTTCGAAAGATCGTAGTGACCGCAGCAATCGCTTGCCTAGTTCTTGCTTTTACCGCCTGCGGTGACGACGACAGCAGCAGTTTCGTTGAGCCGGAGAAGGAATCTTCGTCTAGCGAAATCCTGAGCAGCGGCGACGATAGCGTCTCGTCTTCGTCTACGAACAGCTCTTCCTCTGCAAAATCAAGTTCGTCTACGGACTCCAAGAGCAGTTCTTCTGCAACATCGAGCAGCTCGGGAACGTCTGCGGGCTCGTCAGCAGGGAGTAGCAGTAGCTCTAGTAAAGCGAGAATCCCTTGCTCCGAGGAAGATGAAACGGCAACACTTAATGGGGCCGATGTTATCTGTCATGACGGGTATTGGGTTCCGGTGTCCTCTAGTTCGGCTGTGCCCACTAGCAGCTACTTCGACATGACGAACCAGTTTAACGAGAAGGTGTCATACGGCGAGTTCACAGACCATCGTGACGGACAAAAATATCGTACGGTGACGATTGATTATAAGTACCATATGCGCGGCGTTGATTCTGTTACCATATTTGCCGAGAATTTGAACTACGGTGAGAGGGTGCCGGGCGGAACGGTGCAGGGGAATGGGACCAAGTATTGCTACGATGACGATCCGTGGTACTGCGAAAATGGCTGGGGCGGTCTCTATACCTGGAGCAATGCCATGGGTTTCCCTGCCGTATGTGATAGTTTCTCTGTCGCTTCGGAAAAATGCCCTAATAAGTTTGATTTAAGCAATAAGAATGAAAATTTCGATGGTGATGTTCAGTTCCTTCAGCATCAAGGGATTTGCCCAGAGGGGTGGCATGTGATGAACGAGGATATATGGGCACTTCTGTCTGAAATGAGCCGTCGTGATGTTGCCTACTACATGGGCTCGAAGGTTGCCGGATTCGGTAACGAGAACTTGTACGGAATGTCATTACTGCCTACCGGTTATTGGGAACGCTATCCAAACGGTACAACGGTGTTTCAAAATATAAAGGAACAGACGCTATTTTGGCTTCCCGAACAGAATTCTGACTATCCGGATGAGGCTAAATTGACAAACGTTATGGATAACCAAACGTCTCGAGGCGGGGCTCGAAAGAAGAATGATTATGCGCATTCCGTCCGCTGTGTAAAAAACTACTAATTATAACAAGGTTTTAAATAAATTAACTAGGCTTTTCCTTGAAAAGCCAATGGAATCTATATGTCCAAGTCCAAAAAGAACAACAAAAAAACTGCCAAGAAAGTTTCTCGCAACAGCTACAAAATTGAGTCTCTCGAACCGAGACTCCTGATGGACGCTTCGGTAAACGATTGGTGCACTGTTGTGGTATTAGAATAAAAAGGAAGTTAGAATGAAAACATTAAGGAGCTATACAAAGAACGTCATTGCGAATAGTAGTGTCATCCTATATTAATAGGGTGACATTTTTTTATTCTGTTGTAAACTTAAAAATTGGGAGTGGAACGGGTAACCCGACTGTGTCATTTAGGCTTTGAAGCCTGTTCAGGACGAAGGCACCCGCCCCATTCCTTCCCTTAAGCCCGGACAGTTTGATGGCCCGTGCAGGCCGGATAATTTGGATAATGGGACATAGGGAAGATCTCCCATGATTAAATATAGCAACAAGGAGTCCGGTATGGAAACATGGATTGGAATAGACATTTCAAAAGACACATTCGACGCCGCCTGGGAGCAGGATGGAAAAAAGGAACATGAGAAGTTCTCGAATACGACCGCCGGATTCAAGGCTCTTCTAAAGTGGGTGCCCGATGGTTCCAAGTTTGTTATGGAGGCTACGGGCACATACCATTTGCGGTGCGCGACATTTCTTGCAGGAAGTGGACTCCATGTTTCCGTCGAGAACCCTCTTGCGATTAAGCGTTTCATTCAAAGCGATCTTCGTCGATGCAAGAACGACGTGTCCGATTCGTTCTCTATCGCAAAATATGGTCGTGAGAAAAGTCCCAGGGCATGGACGGTTCCGTCGGAGGAAGCCCGTGAAGCTAGACGGCTGCAGGGGTTGATTGAACTTTTGCGGGAGCAAATCTCCGCTCAGACGAACTATTTCCATGCACTTCAGCAAGAGGACCTGAAGGACGACGCACAGAAGCTGTGCAAGGCGTCTATCGCCAAGATGAAGGTTGCCATTGCCGATGCAGAAGACAGGTTTAAATCGATTGTGAGCAGGTTTTGGAAAGACGATGTCGAGCGGATATCCTCCATTCCCGGAGTGGGCAAGATGTCGGCATGCAAGCTGATTGCCAAGGTAGAGGATTTCAACCGCTTTGAGGATTCCAGGCAGTTCATGTCGTGGCTGGGGATGACTCCAAGGAACATGCAGTCAGGAACCAGCATCCATGTGAATGGGGGCATAACCAAGATGGGGGACGGGCGCTTGAGAACGCAGTTCTATATGTGTGCTGTTTCCGCTATTCAGTCCAATGGCCGGTGTAGGGCCATGTATGAGCGTATGGTCAGCAAGGGAAAGCCGGTCAAAGTAGCCCTCGTAGCTGTCGCTTGCAAGCTCCTTAAAACTGCATACGCACTTGTGACGAAAAAACAGATGTATAACGCTAATTTTTTACAGTTTGCCCCTTGAATTTTACTACAGTTTGTCCTGAGCTATACGAAACTAGACAACTTGTTGTCAAAGTTGAGTTATGCCCTTTGGGTAGGAACGGAGTGGAGTCTCTTTGACCACTTGGCAACTTGTTGCCTTAGTGGGCATGATCCCCGAATGGGGAGAAGGATCTTTGTCGGTGCTTTATTTGCCGCGTTTTGTTTTTTTACAGCCTGTGATGACAGTTCCAGCGGTGCCGGACCGGACCCGGTAGCGGAAGTATCGTCCTCTAGTGGCGATGACACAATCTCTTCGAGTTCTGTTACGGACAAAGGAACATCCTCTGTGAAGCCTGATTCGAATGGTTCGCAGAAAAAATCATCTTCTTCGGTGCAGCCGAATAGTAGTGAAGGAAAAACGGTCTCGTCAAGTTCTAACAACGGACAAAATGGGTCTAGTAGCTCGTCTCGGTATAAAACTTGTACGAGTGAAAAAGAGGGTGTTGAAGCCTATATTTCGCAGGAACAAAGCTGGTGTATTTGTACCGATGGCTTCTGGATTCCGGTGTCATCTAGTTCTGTAACGCCTTCTTCTAGTAGCAAGTATTACGACATGAGCCGTCTTTTTGTAAGCGAGAATGACTACAGCTACGGGGAATTTACGGACCCCCGTGATGGCCAGGTGTACAAGACGATTCGCTATGAGGTGGGATATAAAATGATAGACTCCTTAACGTTCTTTGCTCAAAACTTGAACTATGGCAAGATGATTCCAGCTGGCACTCATATGACTGATTCTACCAAGTTCTGCTACGATGATGACCCCTGGTATTGCGAGAACGGCTTCGGCGGCCTTTATACCTGGGCCACGGTGATGAACTTTCCTGCGGCTTGTGACAGTTTTGCCATAGGTAGCGCCAAATGTCCGGTAGAGTACGATTTAATGAGTAATCCTTTCCCCGAGTATCAAGACAGGCTCAGTTTTGTTATGCATCAGGGTATATGTCCTGATGGTTGGCACGTGATGAACCAAGAAGAATGGGCCATGGTGTTGATTGGTAGCGGCTCCAGAGATGGTGCAAGTTACTTGGGGGCTGTCTTGTGGGGAAGTGGTAACCAGCGTGGATTCTCCCTTTTGCCTGCGGGAATACTTGAAACGCAGGGTGCGACTTCTTCAAATGAAAAAAAAGTGTATACTGATATAAAAAAATATGCTCTTCACTGGATTCCTGGAGAATATAGTGGAAGTGGTATTGCTGATCCTAGTGCATCTTATGGTAAATGTGTTACCATAGCGAGTGATCGTATGGATCGAACTGCTGGTATAAAAAAGGTCTACGGTCTTTCTGTTCGTTGTGTACAGGATTACTAATCCTTAATTAATCATCAAAAAGTTTAACAAAAAAAACAGGGCTTTGGGGAAAAGCCCGTTGGGAGTTATTATGTCAAAGAAGAACAACAAGAAGTCTATCAAGAAATTCAACCACAATGCATACAAAATCGAGTCGCTAGAACCTCGTGTAATGATGGATGCTTAACCCCACCCCAAAACAACCACCCCGCGCCCAAGCACCCCGAAAAAGTCCATTTTTGTCATAATCTGACATAGCAATTAAATTATATTTGTTCGCAGACACAAAACCACAAACCCCGCCTTTTTATGCTTGTAGGCGGCAAGGAGTAAAAAAATGCCAGAATTATGCCGTTTTTTGGGTATCGTTATCCAAATGTACTTCAACGATCACATGCCTCCACACTTCCATGCGATATATAATGACTTGGAAGGTGTCTTCGAATTATCTACATTTGAGATGTTGGAAGGCAATCTTCCAGCAAGAGTCAAGGGTCTCGTTATCGAGTGGGCAACTCTTCATAAGCAGGATTTGCTTGATAACTGGAATTCTTTGACAAACACCGGAGAATACAAGAAAATCGATCCACTGGTCTAGACTATGCTTCATGTGATTGACGCAAAATATATTGGCGATTACAAGATATCCGTCGAATTCAACGACGGATGCCGTTTTGTCGCTGATTTCGAAAGCGTCATCAAGTCGGATCATCGACCCATCGTGCAGCAACTTGCAGATATCAATACCTTTAAGGATTTCACATTGCAAGCGCACACAATCATATGGTCGAACGGAGTCGACTTCGCCCCGGAATTCATCAAGAGCCTTCAGTAGTCATCACTTAAAATAGGGCCTAAAATTTCTTCCTTACGTCTGCAGCAGAAAGCCAGCCGCCTTGCTCGGCGGATCGTTCGCCCTCGGCAAAAGCATTCTGAAGTTTCATTTCTGATTGAAGAAAGTTTGCATATTCCTTTTCGAAAGCCCCTTTCTGCTTCGGGTCCGCCATAATCCTATCAAATGTCGATGTTGGTTTTATCATGCTTCAAATCTATTTTCAGATTATCCTATTGTCAAGAGATTGGTTTTATCATGAAAAAATCTTGCATTTGTGCGGGCAAATATGTATGTTGAATGATATGAACAAGATTGAAAATGCCGCCACATGGTCAAAAGAACGCTTCGATGCGGAACTCGAGAAAGGCTACGATGATATGCTGAAAGGTCGCACACGCCCTGCCGCGATGGTCGTTTCCGATGTCAATAAGAAATACAAAAAAATCGATCCACTGGTCTAGACTATGCTTCATGTGATTGATGCGAAATATATTGGCGATTACAAGATATCCGTCGAATTCAACGACGGATGCCGTTTTGTCGCTGATTTCGAAAGCGTCATCAAGTCGGACCATCGCCCCATCGTGCAGCAACTAGCAGACATCAATACCTTTAAAGATTTCACGCTGCAAGCGCACACAATCACATGGTCGAACGGCGTCGACTTCGCCCCGGAATTCATCAAGAAACTGATAAATCCCGAACCCAGTCCGGCATAAGCCTGAACTTGATATCGCAATATGCGATTTCAAGTTTTTCTCAAAATAGGGGCTAAAATTTCTTCCGAACGTCTGCAGCGGAAAGCCAGCTGCCCTGTTCGGCGGATCGTTCGCCCTCGGCAAGAGCATTCTGAAGTTTCATTTCTGACTGAAGAAAGTTGGCATATTCCTTTTCGAAAGCCACTTTCTGCCTCGGGTCAGCTATAATCCTATCAAATGTCGATATTGGTTTCATCATCATACATCAAATGTATTTTCAGATTATCCCATTGTCAAGAGATTATTCTAATCACGAAAACAAATTGGGGGCATCAAATTGGTCTTTCTTTTTTATCTCAGGCAGCGACCTACCGCCCTGTTCTGTATCAAATAAAAAAAATCTCCGTGGGGGAGATGTTCCCCTTTCGTTTTTTTTTCAAGCATTGGTGCTTTCCTGTACTTTCTCGATAACCTCCTCAGGGGTCACAAAGTTCAGAACGCTATAAGCGGTCATTTCATTGCCCATATCTTTGAAACTAGCCCCAAAGTGATAGACTGTGTCATCAATCAGCAGGAACCGGTCGTGAATCGTCCGCATCGTCTTTAAATCTAGGTCAGGATATTGCTTTTTGTGCAAGGCTACAGCCTCCTTGAATTCGGGAGTGATTCTTGGAGAATAAATAACGGCCTTGACGCCCTTCATACGCATCGCCGCAAATTTCAGTACTTCGATTGTGGCATACGGGTCAATAAAAACTACAGAACGCTTCGCCGACTTCACGAGATCAGCAATTAAAACGAGCCCGTCAAAACGTGTTCCAGTCGCAAGTATGCCTCCTGTAGGAGTTTGCGAAGCCTTGACGAAGAAATCGATGCGTTGTTCGACCGCAGAAAGGCGGGAATCCTGTTCGGCTATGGATTTTTCCACACCTTCAATTTTTACATTTTGGTCCTCAATTAGCTGCCGCTGCTCATGCAAACGGTCTACAATTTGCAAGTCTGTTGCAATTTTTCGTTGGTTTACGGCGTACCCTTTGAGCATATAGTCTTTGAGCACTTGATTTGCCCAGCGGCGGAATTTAATACCATTTGCCGATTTTACACGATAACCCACAGACAAAATCATGTCTAAATCATAGTGCTCAACTTGATAAATTTTGCCGTCATCGGCAGTTGTCGCAAATTTTGCGACAACTGAATTTTGACATTCTTCCCTCAAAGCATTTGTGATATGCTTACCTACCGTTTTAATGTCACGATTGAACAATAGCGCCAATTGTTGACGATTCAGCCATACGGTCTCGTTTTCAACACGAACCTCCAACCGGACTTCACCATCCGGCTGGTAGAGCACAATTTCACCTTTTTCTTCTTTTTTATCCATTTTTTACTCCTATAAACAAAAAAAAGCCGGCTTTTGATATATAAAACTCCCAGAGTCCTCTGGGGATATAACAAAAGTCGGCTTTTCTAGTCGAACGTGGCTTGTAGACGGAAATCCGCTACCAGTGCCTGTCTAGGATAATATACAAAAAAATCCTCCGTAGGGGAGGATTTTTTATGCGGGGGAGGAGGTTATTTCCCGAAATTGATTCGCAGGGTCTGTCCGGCGGCATTCCTAATCACATAGGCTCCACCCTGGTAACCGGCGGTCTTGAGTCCGGCCTTGAGGTCCGTGAGTGTTGCGCCGGCGTTCAGGCGGATGTTCCCGAGCTCGGAGCCCATCAGGTCGAATACCCTATAGCTGCCAGCGGCCCTCGCGAAAGCGTTTGCCATGCCCGCGGCTCCGGCGCCGTTATGGGCGATTTTCGGCACGATGCCCGTGGTTCCGTTGCGGATGTCCTCGGCACTGCCTTCGCTTTCCCCAAATGCAATCCAGTCGAGGTTCACGTAGTCGCTTGTCACCAACACCTTGAGCACGTGCTCGCCCTCGGTGAGTTCCTTGATGGTCGTGCCCTTGAAGGTGCCGTAGGTGTCGAAATCTCCGGTGCCCGTGAGCGCGAGCGTGTCGGTAATCGGCTCGTCGTCCAAGAACAGGCGCACGCCCGTGTTGTCCATGCCGCTAGCGTAACTGAGCTCGAAGGGGAGCTTCCCGCCGGCCTGCACGTTCACGGTGTATTCCAGCCATTCGCCCTTCTGCGTGTAGCCCACGGCAAATCCGTCGCCGTTTTTCACGATGTCCACGCGGTCTTCGCGGTATTCGCCGCCCTGGTTCTTGGTATCCATGTCGTAGTAAGCCTTGCCCGCACCGCCCACGTCGTAGTTCTCGAAGTCGATGAAGTTGGCCGTGCCCTCGACCTTCGCGCCCACGACCGGCGCGTCGCATTTTGCCTCGGGGTCGCTGAGTTTCGCCTTGCAGAACGGGCCCTGCGGAATGGAAGTCTTGCTGTCCTCGAATTCCCAGTAGTCCGCCTCGAAATCGCCCGCGAACACGAAGAACACGTCGTGCTTGCCGACCGCACCGGTCAGCGGCGCTGTCACTAGGCCGTCAGCGCTAAATTCCGCCTTGCCGACGATTTCGCCATCCACCTTGTCCAGGCGCACGGTGATGCTCGACGCCTTCTTGACGCTCAGCACGGACGCCGAGAAGCTTTCCGCGCCCGCGTCGCCGAATTCCACGCCGCTAATCTTGGTGTATTTTCCTTCGGAAAGATTGGTGATGACCGTATTGCCGGCGGTACCGCTCTTACGGACCCTCACGTCTTCGCCCCAGGACATGGTTTCCGCTTCCACGCGCTTGTACGGGTCGAAATCTTCCAGCTGGGCCACGCCATTGTCCGGCCAATAGTCAATCTTTTGAATAGTGCCGTCGGCGTTGTACTTCATTTCGGAAAGGCCGACAGAACGACGCTCCTTGTGTTGGTATTTCTGGCCCATCTTCTCGGACTTGTAACGCCAAAGTTCGTAATTCAGGCCGAAAACGTAGGATTTCCCCTTGAAATCGATGATACCCGGGTGGTTTCCGTTACTGCGCGAAGAATGCGGCATAATGTCGCCCTTGTAGGTCCAGGGGCCCGTAATCTTGTCGCTCATGGCATACCCGATACCTTCGGCACAGCAGGTGGATGCGAAAGTCATGTAGTAATTGTTGCCGTGCTTATAGACCCAGGGCCCTTCCTGGTAATCCTTGATCTTGGGGTAGGTGACGATGGAGCCCTGAGTACTAGTCATGTCCTTATTCAACTTGATCATGTACAATTCGGGGTTGCCCCAGTACATGTAGGCCTGCCCGTCGTCGTCAATCCAGACGGTAGGGTCGATATCGTTCCAGTGCTCGCGCTGCCAGACCAGGGCCTTGTTCAAAGGTTCCTTGAAGGGGCCGTAAGGGTTGTCCGCCACCAGAACGGAAATGCCGTTGCCGTGAATGGGGACGTACATGAACCACTTGCCGTCGCGCTCGATGACCTGTTCCGCCCAGGCTCCGTTGGTTTTTGTGCTCCACTTGATGTCATCCAAGCTCGCTACGGCACCGTGGCTGGTCCAGTTGACCATGTCCGTGGAAGTGTGCAACAGCCAGTCGTACATCATGAACCCGTCGGCATTGTCCTCGTCGTGGGTCGTGTACAGGTAAACCGTATCCCCATGGACATAGGGCGCCGGGTCCGCCGTATAGTTCGTCGTGATTACAATTTTCTGAGCGAAACCCGTACAAGCCAAGGCCAATACGGAAGAAACGAATAAGATATTTTTCATCTTAATCTCCAAACATTTTTTACACCAGAGATAAAGATATATCGCGAAAAGCCCCGCGGAACGCCCCGGAATCAACTTATCATTGACAATTTTTCAAAAGCGGGGGGGGGGAAGGCACCCCCTGCTTGCAGCCCCGCAACGCCCCGGCCTCTCTGCAAAAAAAAATAACGCCGGGGGAGAGCCCAGCGTATTCTGTCGATAGAAATGTCGTCGTTTAGGATGGAGTCGGGAGCCTGCGACGTTGATATTTGTAAATGACGGGAAAATTAATCGGCATCCTTTACACAACGCACACTGTATCCTGAATCTTTTAGATAAAAGCCGAAGGAAGCTTGTTCATCATTATAATGAAAATCCACATAATGAGTATAACTAGCATCTCCCTCTGTGGCATTCCAGAAACGGGTTAGTTCCGTAATACGATTATATTTTTCATCATAATTTGTTCTGTACCCCGCAGGCAAGGCTGCAAAGCCAACCAAATCCGTTCCGTTCCCATGAGCATACCACCCTGTCTGCGATTTAAGATTCGTTCCGGCGGCAGATTTTCCTCCTGCGGCCTTAAACAAATTCGACCATTCTGTCGTATCAGGCAGATGCCAGCCATCAGGACAAATTCCCTGAACTTTCGAAGGCAATGTACATTTTTTCTTATATCCACAATCTTGTCCTAAATTGGTTATTAAAGCAAGAGAATCAATAGCCGTAGCCCAACTATAAAGGACGCCATACTTCAAGCAACTGTCAGACTCATTTTTATAGCACCAGCTTTTCCCTTTCTTGTAATTCAAGTTTTGAGCAATCCACGTCTGAGAACCTATTTCAATTGTTTTATACACTTGTCCATCTCGTTCGTCAAGGACTTCTCCGTATTTATCCGAAGCAAGAAATTCCTGATTTAAAAATTCCGTAGTTACATATTTGCATATAATCCCCCCTGGACAATTTGTTTTGTAATAATTGTTAGGCTTAATTTCGGCATTATTTGTACTTGACGAACTACCTTTCTCAACACTAGAAGAAGATTCTGCCAGTTTCAAGCTTGAAGAACTTTCTATCGACGAAGAGGATTCCACCGGTTTTGTTTCGCTGTTGCTAGATTCTACGGGTTTGTCTGAACTGGACGATTTATCAAGTATTTTTGAACTCGAAGATTCTTCCGTTTTCACAGAACTAGATGACCCCTCTGTTTTCGCCGAACTGGAAGATAAGACCTTCTTGGAACTAGATGAATTTTCGCCCTCGTCGCTACTGCTGGACTCTACCTTGCCGGAACTCGACGAGTTTTTTCCGCCGCTGGAAGAACTGCCGCCAACCGCCTTCTCGCTCGACGAAGACCCGTCCGACTCCGCCGACTGTGGAGCCTGCCCTGAACTAGTCGACGGGCTCTCGGTGACACTCGATGACGAACCGTTGCCAGGAATCACGTCTTCGCTGGAGGAGGAGAGGGAAACCTCGCTATCCGCCGGCCCCGCCGGGGAATCGCCCGAACCGTCGTCCCCGCAAGCATTGCCAAGCAACGCCGCCACCACAACCATTCCCCCCAGAACAAATTTCTTCAGCATAAAAAACCTCACCCCTAAATATAACCAAAACCCCGCCCCAAAACAACCACCCCGTGACCAAAAGCACCGAAAACATCCACACAGCAAAGCGCATTGCTTGCTTTTCTGCAAAGAAAAGAGTATATTTGTCAATGGAGTTATTATGTCATACGACGTCCTAGAAAAAGAAATTCGCCAGTTGCCGGAATCCTATCTCGAGGATGTTTCGAAGTATATCCAGTTCCTGCTTTACCAATATGAGCAGGAACGTATGTCCGCACTCGAAGAGTCGGACGAGGTATTCAATGCTAAGATGCAAAAAGGCTTAGACGACGTGCGCAATGGTCGTGTCACGCCCCTAGACGATGCTTTTGCAGAACTCAAGCAGCGCTTTGCATAATGGAATACTCCCTTTTTCTCACTGAACAGGCAAAATCCGATTTAGACGAAATATACTCCTATATTTCGGTTGAACTTAAATCGAAAAAATCCGCTGAAAATGTGATAGACGCACTTCATCAGGCTATGAAGGGCTTGTCGCTTATACCTAGCCGTTATCATCAGTTTCCAAACGAACCTTGGCTTTCAGAAGGGGTGCGGTATTTTACAGTTCGCAATTATTCAATCTTTTATACGGTAGATGAAAATAATTTGAGCGTTTCCATCGTACATGTAATCTACGGCAAACGAAATCTGCCCCAGGTCCTGTCAAACCGCTAGGGGCGTACTGGTCTAGACTATGCTTCATGTGATTGATGTGAAATATATTGGCGATTACAAGATATCTGTCGAATTCAACGACGGATGCCGTTTTGTCGCTGATTTCGAAAGCGTCATCAAGTCGGACCACCGACCTATCGTGCAGCAACTTGCAGATATCAATATCTTTAAGGATTTCACGCTGCAAGCGCACACAATCACATGGTCGAACGGAGTTGACTTCGCCCCGGAATTCATCAAGAGCCTTGGTTAAACCAGACGAATTATGTCAATGAATATGGCTGAAATTACAGAAAAAGACGTGAAAAGAGTCTGGGTGGAAAAGGATGCTGTTTGTGTTGAATTGAAAGATGGACGCATTGGCAAGGAACTTGTCCGCGATTACGAACCACTTAGAAACGCAACAAGAGAACAGTTGGAAAATTGTCGTGTTGACCTCGACGGGGTTTGGTTTGATGATCTTGACGAGGGCTTGGCTTTTTCAGAATTCTTTGCTCTGAAGAAGAATTCCACCGAATAGGCCGAGAACTGATGGACGTATAAAGCAAAAATCCTCCCGTGGGGGAGGATTCTTGTTTAAAAAAGAGATCCCCGCCTTCGCGGGGATGACGAAATGGTGGTGGGGATGACTCTGCCGGGGATGGGGCTAGTGTACCAAGTCGACTACTTTTCTGGATAGACTTTTATGAATTCAAGGGCTCCGATTTCGTAATCATGTTCTGACTCATAGTCGGAAAGGCCCTTCCCATCCTTGTACTTCTTTGTTCTGTGGATGGTAAGCACAGAATTCTTTGTCGAAAAATTGCCCTTGATGGAGTAATCGCCGCTACTGAACAGCACGTTTTGTTCGTTGTCGATTAGCGCATACTGTTCGAAGGTGCCATCTTCGTAGTAGAACCACATGGTGGTAAGCATTTCTACGGAGCTGTCCGCCTTGACGAGTTTTTGCTTGTCGGCCTGCATAAAGGCCGCAACGACTTCCTTGTCCTTGTTTGCCTTGATGGGATAAAGGCGATATGCTTCTTTGTCTTCAAGATCGACATAGAACGACACTCTCACGTCGGTCAGTTCCTTACCGTCTTTGTAGTAGCCATCTACATTAATCATGACGGGTTCATTTTTCATGAAATCCACGGGTTCATCGGATTGGATCGAGCCTTCCGTGTAGGGGAGTATTTCCCCATTTTGAAGAATGTATTGGCGATAGGTGTTGTCTTCGTAAAAATAGATGATAGTGGTGTTGTTGTCCGTATTTGAATAGGTATCCTGCACCTGAGGAGCGGAATAGATGGCTACGATTTCGGACTTGGTATGTTTTGCAGGTTCTTTCTTGTCTGGGAAAATTTGGATGGGGTCGTATCCATAATCGCAGTACATTGTGGCGGGGATGTCGTTCTTTTTGACGAAATCGGCCACAATCGCAGTTCTTTCAGGCGCTTGTTCAAAGTCGTTGTACTTGTAGGCGCGGTAATCCTTATAGTACTTTCCGAACAATTTTTCTGCTGGGTCGTGTTTGGCTTCAAATACGAGAGAATCGAAACTCAGCACACTATAGGTGTTGCCGTTCTTCTTGAGGTGAAAAACACCGGATTGTTCGGATGCGAATTCCGTATCCAGGGTATCGCCACGAAGAACATAATCGATGTCCCAGATGTATGTCCATACGCGGATGTCCTTTTTATCCGCGGAATCGATTCCGAGAACATGGTAAAAGGGAACGCTGATGGTAGAGTCACTGTTTTCTCCGAGAGATTCCGCCGCATACTGGAATACGGCAGTCTCCAGGGCGTTGCCCCTTGTATATTCGTACGAATCTTGGGAGCTTTGGCTTGCAGAAGAAGAGTCGTCGCCACAGGCGGTAATGCATAGCCCAGCAAGTGCTGCTCCGAATTTAAAGGCTGTTGCGCTCTTGGAAAGAATGGACTTTTTCATAAAACATCCCTATTATTTGTTATAAGATTTTCTAGAAACTCCACATTGCGCCAATCGTGGGAACAACGCTATAGATCCCGCGTCCATCGTCATTGTACGATTCCATTTGTGTAAAATCGTCATCTACATACTTGACGGACGAAACCGATGCCGTGGCAGGAATCCAGCGGCCACCGACGCTGGCAAAAATTCCAGCATGGTTCCCTAAGGCGATTCGGAGCAACATGTCGCCTCCCAGCGTTAGGGCAGCCATAGATTCCGTGAAGGTGCGGTCTACAACTCCGAGCTTTTCGTGCTTGAATTTCCGTTCTTCGGATTCAAATTCTACCGTTTCAGAACCGATGACGGCGATTATCGAGAACAAAACGCCCTGAGGACAGCCGAATGTGTAACCGATGCCAGCTTCATAAGAGGTGAAGGTCCCAATTTGCCAATCGTCGGAATCTTCGAACTTGATGTTATCTGTTACGGAGCCTCCGGCAGATACTCCTAACTTGATTGACAGTCCATTGCTGGCCATTCCCAAGTAGGTGAGGTTCAAGCCGTAGTTGACAAAGTCGATTTTCTTGTGATTTATTTTGTACTGGGATACGGGGACGGTTATGCCTAGGCCTACAAGGTGATACCAATTTTTGGTGGAGGGGGAGACATGGGCAACAGGTTCTGCAGAGGGTTCTGTATAAATCGTCGATACAGGTTCAGTCGGAACAGGCGCTACCTGGACGGTTTGAACAGCTGAGGTGTCCTGACCTGTGACCGCAATCGTGTCGGCGGCCGGAGCGACCGGTTCTGCAGTTTTTGTCGTGTCTACCGGAGCGTCGACTTTGGCAACGGCTGAATCGTCGATTTGTTTTTCAGAAACGGCTGTATCTGCAGGATTTTCTGCAACAGCGTTCTTGGTCGTGTCTACTGGGGCGGTGGCTTTGGCGGTGTCTACGACAGCTTCCTGAGCGAAGACTGCAGAATGAATCACCAGGGCGGCGAATAAAATCTTAAATGTTTTGTTCATATTTTACCTCTTCCAGAAGGAATGATACTAAAATTTTACCGGGGATTCAAGGTGCATTTTAACTTCATGCCTATCAATAACCCAAAAGGCCGACTTTGGAGTCGACCTTAAAAATGGGGAATCCACGCTGTGTTATTTCCCGGAGGAGACGATCACCTTTGCGGTCTTCAAAATCTTGTTCTTAAGCTTGTAGCCCTTCTGGAATACGGTCACCACGTGGCCTTCGGGTACGGTCTCGCTGGGCTGCTGCATCAGCGCTTCGTGCATGTTCGGGTCGAATTCCGCGCCGGTGGGGTCGATTTGCTCGAGGCCCGCGTCGGTCAAAATCTTTGCGAACTGGTTGTAAATCATCTGCATGCCTTTTTCGAAGGCTTCCAAATCCTGGGCCTTGTTTTCGCTCGCGAAGGCGCGCTCGAAGTTGTCCTGGACTTCGGAGAGTTTCTCCAGGAGCTTGCCGTTCGCGGTCTCGATGAGTTCGAGCTGTTCCTTGGCGGTGCGGCGGCGGTAGTTGTCGAATTCGGCCATCAAGCGGAGGGTTCGGTCGTTGGCGTCGGCGAGTTGTTGCTTCAGGACTTCTTCAGCAGAGGGGGCGGCTTCGGCGGCTTCAGCGGGTTGTTCGGCGCTAGATGTCTCTTCGGCAGGCTCAGGGCCCTTATCACCACCGGTGGGCGAGCTTGTAGAATCATCCATTTTCATTGCTTCTTCGGCGGCCTTGAGCACGTCTTGTTCGAATTTTGCCTTTTCTTCTGTGGTCGGTTCCTGCTGATTCAAATCTTCTGCCATTTTCGGTTTATTCCTCTAAAATCGTCCAACTTTGAGAGTCCGGACGCTAGTTTTACAGTTTTCGAGGCAAATGTAGCAAAAACCGTGCCAATTTCAAAGCGGGGGAGAACGTTTCATAATAAAACGTTTTGCTGATATTCCAACTTAGAATATCATTTTTGGGGTTAATTTGATACATATTTGCATTTATTTCATATTTTAAGTACGGAATGGATTTACTGATTACGATACCGATTATTTTGGGATCGATTCTGATGGTGGCAAACATTGTCAGGTATTTTTTGTTTATCCATGGCTCCCATGACGTTCTTTCGGCAGGAAGTCGCCGCGACCGTATCTGGAAATCCATTGCAGGTATGTTGCTGGTGTTTTTCCTGCTTGGTTACCTTTTCAGTGCGTTTATTGGTGAACCTGACCTTGTGATGGCGATGATTCTGTTTGGAGGAAGCATTTTTGTCGCTATAGTCCTTACGTTGATGTTCAACTTGCTCGATACGGCAAAATCCAGGAGTATCGACATTGCAGAAGTTTTGGTGGGAGTTATCGATGCAAGGGACCCGAACCTGAACGGACACAGTCGCCATGTACAGAAGTTGACAATGCTTTTCTATGAGTATTTGCCTGCAAGTATCAGACGCGGCATCAATCCGGTTAGCCTAGAATATGCGGCCCTAATGCACGATGTCGGCAAGCTCGGTGTCCCTGAATCGATATTGAATAAACCTGCAAAACTCGAACCAGAGGAATGGGCGATAATGAAACGCCACCCCAAAGTCGGCGTGAAAATTCTGGAGCCGCTCCAGACCTTTAACCATATTACGGACTGGATTCTTTTTCACCACGAACGAATCGACGGAAATGGTTACTATAGCCAGCCCGGCGACCAGATTCCCTTGCCGGCAAGGATCATTTCTATCGCCGACACATACTCGGCAATCACGATGCGACGTTCCTACAAGGCTCCGAAAACTCACGAGGATGCCATTCAGATTATCAAGGACGTTGCCGGAACACAGCTCGACGCAGAACTCGTCAAGTATTTCATGACAATTCCCAAGGAACGGCTGATTCAGTGTATTCCCGAACAGGTGAAGTACTGAAATATGTATTATGTATTCATATAGAAGGGGCTGCAAGACTGCCCTTTTCCTTCGATTATTTAGTTTACATAATACGCATTATCGGCAATACAAAGATAGGAAAATCAGGGGAGGTGTTTTTGACAAAATCACGGATTTTATACATAATAACCTTATTGGAGCATAACGAATACGTCAATTTGTTATATTGTGGCTAAATTGGTTTACATTAAAGATGCTAAAATTAAAAAAGAAATCGAAAATCCTGCTGCTGCTCGTTACATTTGTTGCACTCCTTTTCTCCGGCTGTGCGGTCACCAAGAAACTTTCGGCGGCAGACATTCTTTCCAAGACTAAGCTAGAATTCGATACGCTGTCTTTGGATTCTGCGTCCATCAACAAGAATCTGTTTCCGAAGTCGAGTGATTTGAAGAAAGGACTTTTGCCGAACCCGCACGTAGTTGCCCTGGTGCAGGATTTTGCACGTGGAATCCTCGAAAAGGAAATTGGCAAGGCTTATTTGACTGTCGGTTTAAATGCCAAGAATACAGGCGAAGATACGCTCTGGATTCGGGGACTTATTGCGAACTTGGTATTGGATTCTCTGATGGAACTCCCGGTTGCGCTCCGTGATTCGGTTAAGCTTGTACCCGGAAACAACAAGGTGATCCTTGTGACAGAAATGCCGATTGACCGCCGTATTTTTGGACTTCGGGACATTGAAAACGTTCATATTGTGGGCCGTATGGATGTATCACTGAAGGCACAAGACGAGGCTTTTACGCTTAATTTTGATATGGACCGCAAAATTACCCAGGAAGAAAAGCAGGCCTTGGCAGACAAGGCTAGAACATCTGTCTTGGACAATATCGTGAGCGACTGGGTAGGAGCGATATCTTTTTAGAGGTTTTTATGCGAACTTTTGTACCTGAAAATTTTAATGTAGACAACGTTGAAGAAGTCAAGGCGCTTTATCAGAGCCTGCTTAACGAAGATGTCACGAACTCCTCCGAGGCTTTGCGTTCCTGGATTCTAAGGTGGAGCGAACTGGGCTCGGTGCTTTCGGAAGTTTCTTGCCGTCGCTACGTCGCGATGACCTGCAACACCCAGGATGAGGCCGCCGCCAAGGCTTACGAAGATTTTGTGAGCAATATCGATCCGATTTCTAACGAATACAGCGACAAACTCAACAAAAAGCTGATGGCTCACCCCGCCAAGGATAAGCTGAAGGATGAATTTGGTGTATGGTTCCGTAGTGTGCAGGTTTCGCTGGACCTTTTCTCCCCCGACAATATTCCGCTCGAAACCGAAGAGACCATGGCCGTGCAGGCCTACCAGAAGATAACGGGTGGCATGAGTGTGGAATTTGACGGCGGCGTCAAGACTATGCAACAGTTGGGAGCCTACCTCGAAAAGACCGATCGCGACTTGCGTGAACGCGCTTTCCGCACGATGTGGGACCGTCGCCTAAAGGACAAGGACGCGCTTGACGAATCTTTCGACAAGCTTTTCCAAATCCGCAACAAGATTGCCAAAAATGCGGGCTGCAAGGATTTTATCGACTATATTTTCCTTGCCAAGCGCCGCTTTGACTACTCCCCCGCTGACTGTAGGAATTTCCACGAAAGCGTCGAGAAACTGGTGCTTCCGCTCCTCAAGGAAATCTACAAGAAACGCGCCGAAAAGATGGGCCTCAAGACGCTCCGTCCGTGGGATCTCTCCGTAGACCCGCTGAACCGCGCTCCGCTAAAACCGTACAAAAACGGCGATGAACTCATCGAAAAAGTCGACCAGATTTTCGAATCGATTCACCCGCAGGCGGGCAAGTGGGCACGCGAAATGCAGGCGAAAAAGCTTATTGATCCGGACAGCAGGCTCGGTAAGGCCCCCGGTGGCTACCAGATCGGCTTTGACGAAAGCCGCCTCCCCTTCATCTTCATGAATTCGGCTGAAACCGACCGCGACATTTACACGCTGCTGCACGAATCGGGACATTCTTTCCATCAGTATGCGCTTGCAAACCAGCCGATTCTCGCCTACCGCGACGTTCCTTCGGAATTCGCCGAAGTCGCGAGTATGAGTATGGAACTCATCGGCATGAGCAACCTCAAGCCTTTCTACGGCAATGACTCCGAAGCTATTCGCCGTAGCATTGAAGGTGAACTTGAAGACGTGATTTGGCTATTCCCGTGGGTGGCAAGCATCGATAGCTTCCAGCACGAATTGTATAGCCGTCCGAACCATAACGCCAAGGACCGCGAAGAAATCTGGAAGGGAATTATGGACCGCTACGATGCCGGCGTGGACTACTCCGGTTTCGAGGCTGTGCGCAACAACCTGTGGCAAAAGCAGCTGCACCTGTTCGAATGCCCGTTCTACTACATCGAATACGGCATTGCTCAGCTCGGTGCGCTCCAGGTATGGGCGAATTTCAAGAAAGACCCGAAAAAAGCCATTGATGATCTTTTCAAGGCCGAAAGTCTGGGCGACAGTCGCCCACTTCCGGAGCTTTTTGCCGCTGCAAATATCAAGTTCGACTTCACTGCAAAGACGATTGAACCGTTGATGCAGGTGGTCTGGGATGAATTAACCTAAATATTTGAAAAAAAATGCAAAAAAACGGCAAAAACGCTTGACAAATTAAAAAGAATAACCTATATTTGGCGCACATCCTGGAGGGATGGCCGAGTGGTTGAAGGCGCACGCTTGGAAAGCGTGTTTACCTCACGGTAACGAGGGTTCGAATCCCTCTCCCTCTTCTAAACATTTTCAGAGGTACCTAGATGGCTGAAGAACAGAGAGTCTATCTTGATGACATTTATGCTAACGAACAATGTCAAGGCTCCGTTTTCCGCGCAGTGGTTATGATGGCTCAGGAAGCTCGCTTTGTGAACAAGCAGGCAACTCAGGGCTATATCACCTTGACCAAGAAGCCGACCACCATCGCTATGTACAAGTTCAAGGAAGGTAAGCTCTCTGTCACCGACAAGAAGGCTTCTGACCGTGCTGATTCTGAAATGGTTGCTGAACCTGAAGTGACATCGGAAAATGTGGCTCAAGTTTCTGCCGCTGCCGATAACGCTTTTGGTGAATAATTCAGTAATTTGCAAAATTCTTGAGAAGTCCATCGTTTAAAACGATGGATTTTTCTTTTTTTAGTCTTTTGGCTTGCGCATATAAGAAAAGCGACTTCTAAAAAGAAGTCGCCTTTTGTCTCCTCCTATCCTAGCCTCCAATTTCAACTACATTTGAGCGCTTCTACTGTAATAGGTTTCGGGGAAAGCCGTTGCAGCGCAATGATTGCATAGCATGCGCAGCCTTGTTTCGGCTACAGTAGTTACGCGGATCTGAGCACCGCAGTCGGCGCATTTTGCAAGGAACACCATCGAAAGCGGATGTGTCGCGACTGTAGCGGCGCGCCCCTCACCCACTTTGTGAACGGTGTTGCGGAAAATGACTTCGCCTTCTGCATTCTGGTAAATTTCACGCATAATGCAGCAGTCGAAGCTTCGGCCACGACGATTGCGCATACGCATGTTAAAACTTGCGTTTACGGTGTCGTTACGGAAGGTATTCCAGTCGCTTGCGTAACGGTAAAGGTCCGTCACGTAATGCCACGGCAATTCTGAAGGTTCGAACCCGAACATTCGGCAGAAGCGCCTGTTTCCGCTCAAAAGACGTCCGTATTCATTGACTTCAAAGTAGGCAAGCTCGATAGAGTTTTCCGTCATCATTGTGCGCCTCCTTTCAGATAATACCGATACAAGACATCGGCTGCAGTGATTGTGAGATTCCCCAATCGCACCTCATCCAATTTCAAATCCAAATTTTGGTCGCCAAATACAACAGGAGCATTAGCTACATTCGAAGGTAAATCAACTGCCACGCGGAAAGCGATAAGGAACCCGTTCTTGTAGAGTTTCAACGTATCGCCATACCAGATGGCTGTAAGTTGCATAGGTTCGTTCAATTCAATTTCTGCGTCCGAAACTACGGCGTTGTTGCAAGAGAATCCGAAGCCATCCGAAACGAAGAACGCAAGCGAGGGCTTTGTAGCGCCACATTCATTGTTAATTACGGCAAGCCTGAATAGCCCGTTGTAATTGTCGTTTGCCATCCCTACCATATTTTTGCGATAAGTTCCGTTGCCGTCAAGAGCATC
The DNA here is from genome assembly GCF_947166265.1 of uncultured Fibrobacter sp. Taxonomy (NCBI): domain Bacteria; kingdom Pseudomonadati; phylum Fibrobacterota; class Fibrobacteria; order Fibrobacterales; family Fibrobacteraceae; genus Fibrobacter; species uncultured Fibrobacter sp. Next base: position 34,688 of record NZ_CAMVDO010000003.1, read on the forward strand.
GATCACGGCGGTTGCTTCGACAAAAACGGCCTCGGGAGTATTCGATATATCACAACTGTAATTCTTCTCAGATAAAAGCGGCGATTCAAAGTTGCATACAACTCCGTAATCGAGTGCGGAAGGCATGTAATTTGCCACAGGTCTTGACGCGACATCATTATAGAAAGAGACTGAGTCTTTGGGAGGAGGATTAAGATCGACTCCTCCTCCGTTAAGCGTAGAATCAGAGAAGGGCGGATCCTGCGGATTGCCGACAATAATTGTTTTTGTAGGTGTTGGCGTTAAATCGGAATAGGTTATTTTGTCCAGTAACGATGCTGGAATGGGACCGAGCAGTGACTTACTGTCTTCGTTTTGAACAAAGAATGCAACGTCCGTTGTCGAACCATCTTCGTTTAGAACATACATCGGGAATGTTCCATAAGGAAGATCCTCGAGTGTGAAATATCCACTGGCATCCGTATTTACATTAAAAGAAGAACCGTCTACGTCAAGAGTCAAGCTCAAGGAGGAACTCTCCTGGTTCATGAGGAGGCCCTTAAACGTGCTTGTCGAAGGCTTTTCTTCAGCAACAGACGAAGACGATATTAGGATGTATACAGCAGAGCTCAATGTAGAGCTAGTTGACGGAAACTCAGGAGAGTGGTCTATGCCGTCCATTTCACCGTCTGCATGCACAATTCTGCTTGTAGATGAAATCGCCTCCACGGCTGAGCTAGTGGCAGAAATCTTTTCGATAGAGGAACTAGAAGAATCTCCATCGTCCAAATTGTCTGCATCGGCAGTCACGGTATTCTGTTCTTCGTCGACGCCACCGGCCCAAAATGTGCTGCAAGCCGACATAGAGAAGGCGACGCAAATAAGCAACCAAAGCCCAAAGTGGATTTTTGCGAATGTCTTGACAGAGTTAAGCATGGCGTTCCTCCTTCGGCAGGTTGCGAGTAAGGGGGAACAGCTGCACGTTCAATCGATAAACGCGTTCTTCGCCGGAATCGTCCATCACAATCGAGCTGATGCGACGGCGAAATTCAGCAATTTCCTTGGTGATTTTTTCAAAAGCGTGTTCGGAGATTCCTATGGTTAGGCCCGAAACATCGCGCTCGTTGACTGGGACCTGGTCGAGACATTGTACGCCCAGTTCGCCCATTTGACGGTGCATTTCACGGACGGCAAGAGAGGTGACATCAAGGTTGCCGGTTGTAACGGCACGATTACTCTGGCTGTAGCGTCCTAGTTCATCTTTTTCGAGAAAGCCATTTTTTTCGAGAAGCTTGAGCGATTTTTTGACGCTCGTGGTATCGCTATTAAAGACAAGTTCCCCCGCCATTTGGGCAGGAGTCGCCCCTGTTAAACGAGGAGCCATTTCTCGAAGAACCGGATTAAGCCAGCTACCGTAATAGTCGTACTGGTCTTCGCCGACCAGGGCAAAGGAGTTTTCGTCGGCAAGTTTACGCATTTCGGCAAAGATTCTTTTCTTTGCTGCAGAAGACTTTTCCTGGTTAAACGCTACCAGCTGCCTAAAATACTGTAAATCAACACCGACAAGCCCCATAGCCGAAGCAACACGCTCGACGCCGGCCTCGCTTAAATTGGCCTTGCTGTCACAAACGAGTTTTAAAAATACAGGAGAGGAATAACCGGCCGCTTTTGCAAAATCACGCCACGTAAAACCGGTGCGTTCCTTGCGCTCAGCATAAAAATCGCGGATATAGACGCGATAGCTTGTGTACTCCACTACGGGCTTCATGCCCATAATATATATTCTTTGCTTGTAAAAGTCAATATGCTAAGATACAAATTTTTCAATTTTAATCTAAAATCAAGGTTTTTTAATGAAAATAAAGTTGTTTTCAACAATTTTTATGATACAAGCAGACAAAAAAGAATGATACAAATCATATAAAACAGGTGAAATTGACTAGAAGTTCAGGGCGCGGTTCAGCTTAATAAAGGCATTCACCGGGTCAGCATAGTTCCAGATTCCACCGAGAACGGACACCCCGTGAATCGGAATTTGCTTGATTTCGGCTAGATATTCGTGATCGATGCCGCCAAAGGCAATAATTTGCGGAATTTTTCTGGAACCGCCATCGGACGATGCTAGCGCATTGATTTTATTTGTTACCGCCTGGACGCCAAGAAAATCGATTGGCTCGTAAACGGACTGCGGCTGATAAATTGGGCCAATGAGCACCCCGGCGACCCATTCCGGAAGGTTGTCAAGTTGCTCCAGGTTCCGGCAGAATGCGATACAGTTTACGCGTTTCCAACTTTCAGGAACATCTCCCGAAAGTGACCCTGCCTCAGCCACGCATCCACGAACATCCAGACGCTCCGCAAGGTCGGGTGTTCCGCGAACCCAGATGCGGTCACGGCATTCCATGGGGAGTGCCATAAGCCAGCGTTCGTAATCGTTTTCCGTTGCAAACGGAGCTCCACCTCTCCCCCGCTTCTGTAAGATTAGGCGTGAAAGACCTCGAGAAAACATTTGTTCAATGTCGTCGAATTCCGAGGAAAAGTCATCGGGAGATGTCGTAAGCCATAAGCGCATGTCCTAAAGATAGGAAAAATATTTTGCGAGGGAATAGGGCGGCGGACGTTTAATCGATAGGTCAAAATTTGATTCATCTTTCCATTTGACAATTATTTTTATATATTTGATATAACTAATAAGCACCGGTTGTGCATTCTACCTTATGTAGAATCCCCTGCGGTTCGGTCATGTCAAAATAGCGAAGTTCAAGCATTTTGTCGCGACACAAACCTTAGGGCCTTTGGTTTGCCTCGAATAAAGCTATTCGCTTTATTCTCGCCCCTTCGGGGCCTTGCGCTCACTTCGTGAGCTTAAGGGCTTAAACGCTCCCCTTGGTCGCGTTTAATCGACAGGTCAAAACCAGAGCACCCCCGGCGCAAAGCACCGGGGGTGCTCTGGTTTCGACAGGGTTACCGAAGTGTTAGTTGCAAGTCGAGGTCTCAGACGAGGGCACTCGTAAAAAAGTCTGAAAAAAAATAAGTGCTGACGAAAACTACGCACTCGCTGCCTAATTAGCGGCAACGCCGGGCCTCATTCCGCTCCCATCGGGGTGAACGTCCGGACGCAATATGGGATAGGATTCTCGCATGCCTGGGGCTAGAGTCCGAGATTCACTAGGCTGGTCAAAGTCCGCGCCGACCTTCTTGGGCGTAGATCAGACGAGACCTTAAATACGAAGGGAAAACTTGTAGGAACGTGCATGGACGTGATTTTGGACAGGGGTTCGACTCCCCTCACCTCCATAAATAAAAAGGACTCTTTTGAGAGTCCTTTTTATTTATGTTATTATAAGACCGAACCGGCTACATTCTACACAGTCCTTATTCTGGAGCCGGTTCTCTCGCCACCACGACTCGTTGATACGAGTCGCTTGTGGCTCACAAATGCAAATACTCCTTGAGAGTCCTTTTTTATTTATGTTATTATAAGACCGAACCGGCTACATTCTACACAGTCCTTATTCTGGAGCCGGTTCTCTCGCCACCACGACTCGTTGATACGAGTCGCTTGTGGCTCACAAATGCAAATACTCCTTGAGAGTCCTTTTTTATTTATGTTATTAAAAATTGGCTCGGCTGAAACCTGACGCCTGTAACCTATCTATGATGATACGGGTGATTCAGCATGACCATCTGGACGCGGTAGAGCTGTTCAGCGAAAAGCACACGCGCATGGTCATGGGTAAACGTCAACGGCGAAAGAGAAAGAAGCAAGTCGGCGGTCTTTTTCAGGTTCTCGTCGATGCCGTACGCCGACCCAATCAAGAACACGATGTTTCCCGGAAAACGGTCGCGCAAGGTGTCCGACAGCTTGACGGTGTCCATCAGCTTGCCTTCTTCAGACAAAATAACGCGCTTGTATTCGGATTTCGGGAATTTCTTGTCGAACAAAGCCGCTTCTTGCGCCAACGCCTGCACGCGGTCGTCTATCTTGGACTCCTTGAGTTCCACGACTTCGAGCGGGAACACTCCCCCACGCAAGCGCTTCACGTACTTGTCGACCTCGTCGGCAATAAACGGCGAACCTGCACGCCCGAAAACTGCTAGAACCCATTTCATAATTTAGTGGCTAGTGATTAGTGGTTGGTGGTTAGGGGAACTTCGTTGCAGAAGGTAGTAGGCAATGATCAGTTCTTAGGAATTCTTGATACCAGCGCCCCTGTATACTAATCACTGTTTACTAATCACTACTTACCTGCCCACACTGAGGCGGTCGATGAGGAAGCTCGGCATGCCGGCTTTTTTCATGCGTTCCTGCGTCTGGTACACGTCGTAGTCCACGCGAATCAGGCGTACGCACTTGGTCTCGGTATCGAGCAGGCACCAGCAAGAGCGCGGGTCGCGGTCACGAGGCTGGCCTACGCTGCCCACGTTCACCAGCAAGCGTTCCGTGTCTTCGATCCTGTATTCGTATTCGTCCAGAATCTTGGGAATGGCGTTCGGGCGACTCGCCACAATCACCGGGCTGTGCGTATGCCCCACAAAGCAGTAGCGGCCCTTGAAATGTTCAAAAGCGTCGAGGGCGTCTTCGAGCTCGGTCACGTACACCCAGTCCGCGGGCGAAAGCGGAGAGGCGTGCACAAAGCAAATATCGTTTTCTTCGCAAATGTACGGGAGCGTCCTCAAGAACGAGACGGATTCGTCGGACAAATGATTCTGGGTCCATTCAATCGCCTGCTTGGCATACGGGTTGAACCCGGCGCTGGACTCGTGCTTGATTGCCACACTGTCGTGGTTACCGATAATGCAAATGTCCATATTTTCGCGAGCAAGACGAACGCATTCGTCCGGATCGGCACCGTAACCCACTAAATCACCAAGACAAACTTTCCTGTCGACGTTGTTGTCTTTCATAGAAGCAATAACCGCTTCAAAGGCAACCGCATTCGAATGGATATCAGAACAAATACCGTATAGCATAGTTGTAATGTAGTAAAAAATGAAGGACGATAATTAACCAATCTTCGCGACAAGGTTCATCAAAGTCGTGAAATTGAGCTTATTGCTCCTTGCGAATGTCAGGAAATCTTTTTCCTCTTTCGTGACCCGAATCTGAAATTTCAGCGGAGAGGCAAATTTCGTCTTTCTGCCAGCATTTTCGCGCGCTCCACCATGTCCGAATTTCTTCTCATTAAGGGCGATGCCCGATTTTTTCAGATATTCCTTTTCTGAAATAATCTTTTCGTCCGCAGAGACATCCGATTCTTTTTTCTTGAAGACGAATCCTTCGGAATCTTTCACATAAACATAGGACATTCTAGTTAGAATATAGGTAAAAATTTTGAATTTGTCAACATATTCAAGAAGCAGGCTTTGTTTAGCGTGTTCATAGTTTCCTTTGGGTTAAACAAAACAGAAAGTTCCCCAAACGAGGAGCTTTAGAGCATTTAGCCAAAATAAAAAGTTATTATGAAGAAAACTACAATATGCCGAGTTCGCGAAGCATTTTCTCGTACTTGTCTGCACGAGCCTCCGCTTCATCAGCACGGGCCTTTTCCGCATCAGCCTGCTTTTGGATTTCATTTGCACGCTGACGTTCACGGTCTACAGCGATGTCGATTTCCTGTTGCCAAGTCATATAGCGTTTCCTCGTTTCGTTGTCCGTCTGGTACCACTTCACCATCCTGTCAATCTTCTTGGTTTCTGGAGAACTCGGATTCCTTGTTGCGAAGTACTCCAGATACTCCCTGATAGATTTCTCGGCGACGTCGCGGTACTTATTGAATATATAAAAATTTTTGTAGCAGAGGTCCCCCAATTCAATTTTCGGGTTATCGACCTCAAGATTCTTGAACCTGTAGACAGCTTTCCCCTGCCCGAAAATGTCCTCGGGGCACAGAAACATGATGTAGAGATCCTTCAGCTTATAGTAAACTTCGCCCTTGTTCAGCGCCTCGCTGTCGCACATTGCCTGGTAGTAGCGGGTCCGCTTGGGGATATCCTCGTTGTCTTCCATCTGCATCTCAATGTCGAAACTGCGGAGGACTTCTCCATTTGGGCCAGTCTCCCTTACAAAGACATCGTAGCGGATACCCTTGTAGAACGGGCTTACGTCAATAGTCTTTTCGGGCTCGGGATCCTTGAGCTCGTGAATCCTAATGCCAAGCACAGCCTCAAGGAACGGCTTTGCAATTTCCTTGTGGCCAAACACCTTTGCAAACATGAACCTGTTCGTAATGGGGAGCTGTTCAAAAGGAATGCGTTTTGCATTCATTTTTTCATCTTGCTACCGAAACGCGTCGGTTTTCGCGAATAGAGAACTACCCCTATCTATAACTATACACGTATTTTTCAGGCGCTCAATGCCGATTTTTTGAAAAATTTATTTCTTTTTACAAAACAAAAAGTCATAATTAGACTTTTAAACGAATGTATATTTATTCCATAAGGATTGCTTTTCAAGAACAAAAAAGAGCTTTGGTTATGAAAATCATTTCATATAGACCCCGAGACGATCAATTTTGGATAGGCTGCACCATGGAAGAAGCCGAACAATTCTTTATTCCGTTGCTAGAGGATTGGCGAAAGGATCGCTTACCAAACTACTTCCGTGAATACGAGGAACAGTTTTCATCACCGGCATATCAAAAAATAGTCTGTGAAACTATGGAAATCAAAGAAATGTCCTATATCTATTTCAATGTTTCACGCGATTTAAAAATCTGTTATTATGATGTTCCCCATCATCCATTCCACCAACTATGGAACGCCTACAGTCCATTCAGAAAATGTGATATTATAGAGATATCTCATCCATCGGAATTAAAGGCTATTAGACCAACTTACAAAGGGGAGGAATTAACCAATGTATAAGTTTATAAATGAGAATGCGGAAGCAATTTTGGAAGAAGCAGAAAATACTTACAAAGATGGATTAAGGGGATATGTTGAATGTTATTTAAAAACTCTTAAATGGGAAGAGCTCAATTCGGCTAACAAAAAAGAATATATACGTAATTATAAAAAATTCTATGCAATGAATGCTGCTCGTCTAAGTAGTGAGTTTTACAACAAATACTTTGGTATTCTTTGTTCTGGAGAAGAAAAAAAACTAGACGAACTTATAAAAGACGAATCGGGTTCGATTCATTTTTCTTTTACAACGAAACTGTTACACACTTTAAACCAAAACCTGCCGATTTATGATAAATACATTGCCGCTTTTTTCTTATTTCCTGATTGGCAGGATAAAAATGCTGGAAAGGAATCAATTTGTAATGGTATCTATGAATTCTTAAAATATGAGTATCAAAGAATCCAAAAAGAAAAACTTTTGCCCAAAGCCATTGAAATCTTTAAGACAAAGGTAAAACAATTAGACCTCAAGAATGCAGAAAAAATAACTGATGAAAAAATCATTGATTTTTACATCTGGCAATTTTCCAAAATGATGAAAGATTCTAAGCAAATGAATGGCAATGGCTTTCGTAAAAAAATAAGATACGAGTAGTAGGCGTAGCATTTTTCAGGGGACAAAGCCTCTTTCGGTACAGCCATGACAATTCGTGCAAGCACGATTGTCGCGGCATTCGCCTTGCGGGGTTTTAGGGGGCGGAGCCACCTAGGAGAGGGGGTAACGGTAGACACGACGAAAGCCTGGCCGCAAAGCGAACATTCGTCGGGCGAAGCCCGAGGCCATGTGAGCGTGCGGAGCAGGCTGAGTCGTGGCTAGAGTTAGGGGGACCCCTCCCCCACCCGTAATTAGGTTGAAAATCTCTCGTCTTTCGTCTCTCGTCTCTCGTCTAATTTCTATCTTTGCGCGCGTATGGAAATTATTCAAGACAAGCTGAAGGTCAGCATTGCCTATTCCTTGAAGGAACGCACCGGAAAGATTCTCGAAGAAGTGCCCGCGAGCTACCCGTTCGTGTACATTCACGGATTCAACAACATTATTCCGGGGCTTGAAGACGCGCTGGAAGGCCGTCACTTGAATGAAAGTTTTACTGTCGATATTCCATTTGAACAGGGCTACGGCCCCTACCGTCCCGACTTGGTGATGGAGGTCCCGAAGGACGAACTCCGCGAGGTGGGCGAAATCTGGCTCGGAATGGAGCTCGAGATGTACATGGACGAGGACGTGCGCGAATTCCAGCTGCCGGAGACGGCGGACGAGTTCGTGGACGGGCTGAATCTGGACGACGACGAGGAATCCGACGGGATTTACACGATTAAGGAAATCAAGAAGGACACGGTGGTCGTGGACGGGAACCACCCCTTTGCGGGCAAGGACCTGACTTTCGACGTGACAGTGGTCGCCATCGAGCAGCCGAGTTTTACCGAGCTCGAAAGCGGCTACCCCGACCGCGAAGAAGATTTTGACAATTTTGACGACGGCTTCGACGGAACCGACGGCGAAGATTTTGACGACAACAACCACAACAGGAGATGGCGCTAATGGCATCGATGGACGAACTCAAGAAGGCTGCAGGCGTTCGCGCGGCAGATATGATCAAGGACGGCATGACCGTGGGTCTTGGAACGGGTAGCACCGCCGCCCACATGGTGAACCGCCTTGCCGAGCGCATCAAGACAGAAGGCTTGCATGTTGTGGGCGTGAGCACGAGCTGGAGCACCACGCTGCAGTGCAGAAGCCTCGGCATTCCGCTCAAAGAAATGGGCGAAGTGAGCCACCTTGACATGGTGATTGACGGTGCCGACGAAATCGACGACCAGCGCAATTTGATCAAGGGCCGCGGAGCCGCTCACCTGCTCGAAAAGATTGTGGCCTCGATGACGGACAACTACGTGATTATCGCGGATAGCGGCAAGAAGGTGAACAAGCTCGGCGAAAAGTTCGCGGTACCGCTGGAAATTATTCCGGGCGCAATCGCCGTGGTGACCGAACGCGTTAAAAAGCTGGGCGGCGACCTCAAGGTGCGTATGGGCGCTCCGGGCAAGGACGGTCCGGTGATTAGCGACTCGGGCAACCTGATTGCAGACGCGAAGTTCGGCATTATCGAAGACGCCGACAAGCTCGCCCGCGACCTGGAACACATCGTGGGAATCGTGGGCCACGGGCTGTTCGTGGGCATGGCAACCAAGGTGATTCTCGCCGACGCCGAAAAGGGCCTCGTGGAATTCTAGTCAGCTGCGCATCAGTAGACTGTAGGAAGTAGGCTGTTAGAAGAATTGTTGCCCAACATTTTTTGTACAAATTAAAATCCCTCGGCAAGAGCCGGGGATTTTTTGTTCGCTTTAAAAAAAAGCGAAAACCTCCGGTCGACGACCGGAGGCTTTCAATTTCGCGCTAGCGCGTGCTCAATTAGTCTTCGTCGGCGAGTTCCGGAGCCTTCTTGATCACGTTGCGGCGACCGTAGCGGACCTTGGACGGATCGAAGGTGGTTTCAACGGCTTCGACTGCGGGTTCAGCGGCAGGTGCTGCAGGGGCAGCGACCGAGGCTTCAACGGCAGGAGCGGCCGGAGTTTCAACCGGAATACGCGGAGCGAGCGGGCGGCGAGCTTCAGGAGCGGCGGCCGGGGCGGCTTCGACGGCGGGAGCAGCTGCGGGAGCCTGGGCTTCGGCAGCTGTGTTCTGAGCTTCAACGTTCACATCACGACGGCCTTCGCGGCGGTCGCGACGATCGCGACGGTTGTTGTTGCGATCACGTTGTTCATTACGGTCGCGAGCGGGCTGCTGCTGTTGTTTGTCAGCGGCGCGGTTGTCGCGATTTTCCTTAGCAGGACGGTCCTTGCCATTGTTGTTCTGGCGATTTTCCTTGCGTTCACCGCGCTGAGCCATTTCCTGTGCGCTGATCGGGCGACGGGAAGCTGGCTTCAAGTTCATGTCCGGGGTGAGCTTCTTGAAAATCGGGGTACGAAGCATGGTAAGGAGCTTGTTAACCTTCGTGAGGATAACGATGCACAGAATCACTGCAACGAGTGAGAGTGCGAGTGCGATGTATTCCATTCGGGGCACCTCATAAGTAAGGGTTGACCGCAAGTGCAGGCTGGAAATAAACCCGCAGGCGGTGTGGCTGGTTCGTGTTTGTGAGTGCTTAAAGCCATCTTACTAACGCCTCCTGAGAGGCTTGACGGCGATAAGGTTTCGGGCAAATTGGGCCAGCGAAACATTAAGGGGTCGCTACCGTGGCAGCAGACCATTGGGAGCCACGGGCGCAAATATAACAAAAGTGTTAAATAATTGGGGATTGATAGTTAAGAAACATCCCTGAAACCGCTCTGCCGGTGGCAGTCTAAAGGTGCATATCGAGCTTTTCGAGCGATTTTTTGACCGAATCGCCATAGGCGGCCAGGGAATCCAGGTTTTTCTGCAACGAATCGACTTGGCCCTGAAGCATCGCGTTTTCGGCTTTCAGTCGGTTCATTTCGGCTTCGGCGGCCTCATCTGTACAGGCAGAAAGCGAAAAAGCGGCTAAAACGGCGAACAGAATTGCAGACAACGTAAATTTTTCTTTCATGCCTCAAATATAAAAAAGCCGGGTCCATTATAGGCCGTTCAGTGAATTTACCACCGAAAAAATTTGTAAAAACGCCGTTAGTCCAAGTTGGGATATTCCATAGTGTACGTTACAAAAAGTTTAAAAATGAACCTGGCTCGTAACTTTTTTGAAAAAAAAAGTTATTTTCTTTTATAGGAGAAAATAAATGACGACTAGCAAAAAACCTATACATCGTAGTTTAATCCTAGGAAGCGCCCTATTTATTTCTTTTCTGTGCTTCTTTCTTTCGGTGCAGTCTTACCTCACTTTTTCTAAGTCGCTCTATAAGCGCTACGATGATCGTCTCGACAACATTTTGAATTATGTTCACACACAGCTCGATGCAGACGACTTGTATAACTGTGTGCAAAACAAGGAAACTTCGGAAAAATACAATCAACTGCAACAGTTGCTGAACGGCATGGTCGATGAATTCGAGCTGTTCTACTTATACATTGTATTCCCGAAAGATTCGTTAATGTATAATGTTGTTTCTGCAACCAGCGCTGCAGAACGGGCTCGAGGCGAAACGGACATGCCTCTTCTTGAGACATCAGATGCCTACCCCTTGCAGGAACTTCAGAAATTTGAAAAGGTCATGCAGCAATCTGAAATCGCCTTTTTTGAGGAAGATTCAGAATGGGGTGCCGCCTATACAGCTTGCAAGTCCCTTGCCAATTCCGAAGGGAAGCATTTTTCTCTTATTTGCGCCGACATTTCGATCGAAGAACTCCATAAAACCGTTAATTCCTATGTGCTGTACAATGTTGTCCTGACTTTGTTGCTGGCCCTGATTTTCGGTGTTATCCTTATTCTATGGTTGCGGCACAATGTAACGGGACCGATTCTTGCGCTGGAAAGAAGTGCCCGTATGTTTGCGGAAAAGAGTCATGACCATAAGGCTCCCGAAGAGCTTGTTTTCGAGACGCCCGTCATCCATACGCAAAACGAAGTGGAATCTCTCTCCAAAGCGATTTCTCAAATGTCTCAAGACATGAAGCAGTATGTGCAAAGTATTTTGTCTGCCGAAGAGAAGGTGAAAAACGCCCAAGAGACTGCTGCCGACATGACGATGCTGGCCTATAAGGATGCCTTAACCAGGGTTGGCAGTAAGATAGCGTATGATAAGACCGTTCGTTTGTTGGAAAAGGAAATTGAGGAAAAAGAAGCGAAATTTGCGATCGTGATGATTGATCTAAATGACCTCAAGACCATCAACGACAATTATGGGCACGCAAACGGAAACTGCTACATTACGGGTGCATGTCACATGATTTGCACCATATACAGACACTCCCCCGTTTTCCGTATCGGTGGCGATGAATTCATCGTGTTGCTCAAGAATTCCGACTACGAAAACAGGTTAGAATTGCTCGAATTAGCTGAAAAGCAGTTCCAGGAAAGCGAAATCGACAGCACGAAGAACCCCTGGGAAAGATTCTCTGCGGCCCTCGGCATGGCGGAATACGAAAGCGGTGATACTGCAGAAACCGTATTCAAACGCGCAGACAAGAACATGTACGATAAAAAGCTGATCGCCAAGAAGAATAGAAAATAGTTGATAGAACTATTCTATCTTTGGAAAGCGATGTTTGATGCGTTGAATTTCCATTTTTCCATTTACGACTGGCTGCTCATTTTCATGGTGACCGCCCTTGGAACCCTGAGTGCCTACCTGAAAGACCCGCAACTGAAGGCTGTTACCGCAACGATTCCTATTCCTTGCGGTTTTGCCTACATTGCCGTAGGGCTCCCGATGGGGGCAGCCAACGCAATTTCTGGATTTATGTGCTTTCTGTACGTTCACATTGTCCGAATTTTGCATTACAAGGTGAAGGTTCCGATTGTCCCGAGCATAATTATGGGACTCGCCTTTTTTGTTGCCTTGGGAACATTTTTGATGCCACGAATCCCCAATACGGAACCGTGGTTTATAGGGGCGTGTCTTTTTGACCTTATTGTGGGAATTGTTGTTTTTCAGACGCAGACTTACAAGGCGGGTGTTCGCTACAAGACTCCCCTGCCGGTTTATATCAAGGCTCCGGCGATTGCCGGTGTAGTGAGCGGACTCATGCTGATTAAGCGGCTGATGGGTGGCTTTTGCACCAGTTTCCCGATGATGAACTCTATCGTGAGCTACGAAAGCCGCTATTCGCTGGGCGACCAATGTCGCCAACTGCCGCTTTTCTTGATTGCTGGGCCGTTTATGTTTGCCGAGATGCGCTACCTGGAAATAGGCCTCGGACTGAACCACTGGATTGTGCTCCTTTGCGGCTACGTGCTTTTTGCAGCCATCTATTGGCCCCTGAACAAAGAACTCAAGCGCCGTAACGAAAACGCCGAAAAGCGCTACTCAACACCTGTTGTGAAACCATAAACATATTTCTACGCTATAAGTCGATTTTTTGCTCTATAGGAGCATTTTTTAGGTATTTTCAGGTAGAAATGTACCTAAGGATCCCCGCCATCGCGGGGATGACAGAGGAAAGAAATGTTCCCTGGACATAACCTACGCGGGATAACAGGGAAAAATGGAGATGGTATGCTCGGTAAAATAAAGATTTTCACGGTAGCGTCCGCTGTGGCTCTTGGAGCCCTTGCGACTTCCGCAAACGCAGAAAAATACGAATGGGGCAATGTCCGTTTCGATGGAGGCGGATTCGTTTCTGCGGTGATTTTCCACCCCAAAGCCGAAAATTTGCTGTATGCCCGCACCGACGTGGGTGGTATTTACCGTTTCGATTTCACATCGAAAACCTGGATTCCCTTGATGGACTGGATTTCGGAAAACGATGTCGGTCTTTATGGAACTGAAGCTTTCGCACTTGACCCGCAGGATCCCAAGCGTATCTACGTGCTTGCCGGTACAGGCTACTTTAGCAAGGGCCGCACAGCCGTGCTCCGCAGTAAAGACTACGGCAATACCTGGGACACAAGTTATGTCGAAATGCTTGCCCACGGCAACGGCATGGGCCGCCAAACGGGCGAAAAGCTCGCTGTAGACCCTAATATGGGAAATATTATCCTCTGCGGAAGCCGTACTAAGGGCGTCTACAAGAGTACTGACTACGGTAAAACCTGGACTAGCCTTTACAAGGTCGCTCTCTCCACAGCTACAGAAAGCAGCCTGAACGGCGTAAATGGCGTGAGCTTTGTTCTTTTCGACCCTGCTCAGGGCACTCTTGCCGACGGAAGCACGGCAACCATCTATATCGGAACCTCCGAAGCAACGAACAACCTGCAGGTCAGCCACGATGGTGGTGCCACCTGGGAAGTCGTGCGCGGAGTTCCTGCGGGCCTGATGCCCCACCGCGCAACAATCGTCGATGGCGACATGTACGTCACGTTTGCCGATGGCCCCGGCCCCTACAATATTGCCAAGGGCGGTGTCTACAAGTACAACATCAAGTCTGCTACTTGGACAGACATTACCCCTTATGACGACAACGAAAAGGAAGGCGGTTCCATCGTTCACGAAAAGAACGAATGCTCCTACGGCGGAATCTCCATCGATCCCAAGGACAAGAACCACATTATCGTGTCGACGCTCGGTCAGTACACGGGCCGCCACGTGACCAAGGACGAAAAGGACAACTACGGCGACCGTATCTACACTACGACCGACGGCGGTAAGAACTGGGTTCATGGTCAGCATTACGGTGACGTTCCGAATATCGATGCCAACGGCACAGCCTGGATTCCGGGCAACGCGATTCACTGGGCGGGTTCTCTGGAAATCAACCCGTTCAACAACAAAGAAGCGTGGGTCACAAGCGGTAACGGTATCTTTATGACCGAAGACATTACCGCAACAGTTCCTGTATGGAAATTCATGTCGAAGGGCATCGAAGAAACTGTCCCCCTAGATATCGTCAGTATCCCGAATGGTCCGCTGGTAACCGCAATCGGTGACTATGACGGAGCTGTCTACAAGAACATCAACAAAAGCTCTCCGCGCCACACGCCTACAATCGGCACCACACAGAGCATGGGCTACGCTCCGCAAAGCGGTTCCTTATTGCGCACTGGCGTGATTACGAAGTACTATACATACGAATCTAAAGATTTCCTTGTCATGTACCGTTCCGACGATTTGGGCGAGAGCTGGGATTCCGTCAAGACAGAACTCAAGGGAAAATTAGGACTTGTTGTGCTTTCTGCCGATGGCAAGGTGATGCTCCACCGCCCCGATCAAAGCGCCACCGTCTATCGCTCCGATGACAACGGTGCCACTTGGACCGCCATCGAGACCGGTACGCAGACGCAATACGCCCGTATCGTAGCAGACCCAGTCGACACCAAGACCTTCTACGTCATGAGCGCTATGGGAACGCTCTACAAGTCGACTGACGCCGGCAAGAACTTTGTCGCCCAGGATGCTCGCCTTCAAAATGAAGGAGCTGGAGAATACTATAACGGCACCGGCCTCGTCCGCACCGTCCCGAAGAAAGAAGGTCACCTGTGGGTTCCGATGGACCAGGCACAAGTCTGGCAGCCCAAGGGATTTACCGAAAACGGCCTCGCATACACCGAAGATGGTGGCAAGAGCTGGAACCGCTGCGAAGGTGCATCTACCGCAATCGCTGTGGGTATCGGCAAGGCCAAAGAAGGCTCCGATTACGAAACCATCTTTATCTGGGGTGCAGCCAAGTCTGGAGATGCGATCGGCATCTACCGCAGTACCGACAAGTGCAAGACCTTCGAACGCATTAACGACGACGCTCACCAGTTCGGCGGCCCGGGTAACGGACAGTTCGTACAGGGCGACATGAACAACTTCGGCGTCGTCTACATGAGCACCGTCGGCCGCGGAACAGTGGTCGGAGCCCCCGAAGGCACCGAGTTTGTCACCAAGCTTTCTCGCATCAATGTTTCGAGCAGCAGCTTTATGCAGCTTGAAAAGCGTACGCTCCATGTGAATGCCCCGGCGGGCAGCTCCATCGAGCTTTACGCCGCAAACGGCAAGCTCGCCTTCAGTACCGAAGCCGTTAGCAGTGCCGCAGTCAGCCTGAACAAGCTCCCCGTAGGAAAGTACATGGCCCGCCTGAAGGATGCAAATGGCAAGACGCTCCAGCACAGAGTTCTTGTCATCAAGTAAGATATTGTAGTCGGCTCTTCGCTTATACGGGGCCGACTTCCCAAGTTCCAAATACACACAAAAATCCCCGGCAGTTCTTGGACTGCCGGGGATTTTCTATCAAAATTTATTTGAGTTATTCAGCGCTAATGGTGTACACTTCCGTGTTGACATTGGCCGGGCTGTCGTCAATTTCAGGAGCCAAGAAGAAAAGCCTGTCAAAGGTCATTCTTACGATATTTCCTTCAACCTTAATCACCGGGGTCAAATCGAAATTGAAACCTTCGATGGCGGTAGTCATCATGTGCAGGTGAAGCTTGCCACCTTCGGCAATGCTCCAATCCCCGTAGATAGGATAGTCGTTGGGATCCACGGTCGAGACTCCAACGGGCAAGTCCATTTCGAATTTCTTTTTTTCCTTGTCGAAAATCAGCTTTCCAGGCTGCTTACCGGCTTGCTTATAGTCGGCATAGGGATAGATATCGCCGGTATTCTTGTTGGCAAGACCAATCAAGCTCCAGGTTCCAGCCAAGCAATCCTCGGAGATTCCCTGAGCGCAGGCTTCGGCCTTAGACGGTTCAGAACTTCCGGAAGAATCCCCACATGCAGTCAGTGCGGACATAGCAACGGCCGCAGCTAAAGCAATAAACACCTTATTTTTCATAGTAAACCTCTAGTTTTGAGTTGAATATAAGTAATTCTAGGCCATTTTGTTCGATTCCTATGAAAAATTTACCATATATCCGTTCGATTCTGAGGTGAATATCGTCTTGATTATTCTAAATAAACCCTACTCGTTGTTGTTTGCAACAACATATTATCGTTTACAATTGCTTTTTTATACAAAAATGAAATTATTTTAGGCGACAGGGTACAAAATTTATTGTTTGGAGTATATTATGAGAAAGTTTTTATTTGGAGCGGCAATTGCAATGGCCCTTTCACAAGTAAATGCACAACCGGACCCGAACTTTCATATTTATCTTGCCTTTGGGCAGTCCAATATGGAAGGTCAGGGCGATATCGAAAACCAGGACAAAACTGTCGATGAACGATTTCAGGTGCTTTGGGCTGCCGATGACGGTTACTGTGCGGGCCATTCCAAGGGACTATGGTCCAAGGCGACTCCCCCGCTCGCCCATTGCCAAGGCGCAAAACTTGGTCCTGCAGACTATTTCGGCCGCACAATGGTCGAAAAAACCGATTCCCAGATTAAGGTGGGCATCATCGAAGTCGCGATTGCCGGTTGCAGCATCAAGCTGTTCGATAAGGCGAACTATTCAAGCTATGTAACCTCGCAGCAAAGCCAAGGATGGATGATTCAGCGAATTAACGCTTATGGCGGAAATCCCTACGGCCGTATGATTGAAATGGCCAAGAAAGCCCAGGAAGATGGCGTCATCAAGGGCATAATCTTCCACCAAGGCGAATCGGATGTCGGTGACTTTCAGTGGCCCTCCAAGGTAAAAGCTGTTTATGACAACATTATCAATGACCTGGGCTTGGGTAACGATATTCCATTCCTTGCCGGCGAAGTGTTGCGTACCGGTTCGAGCAAGGGTGCAAACGACAATATCGCCAAGCTTCCACAGCAGTCGAGTAACTTCTATATCGTTTCATCCGAAGGCTTTAACCAAGCGCTGGGCGATAATCAGAATGTTCACTTTACCTCGCAGGAATACCGCGATTTTGGCAAGCGTTATGCCGAAAAAATGATTGAAGTTCTTGGCGATAAACTGAAGCCGGTTTCTTCTGCTCCAAAATCAAGTAGTTCCGAAACGGAATCTTCTTCGAGCGATGCATCGTCACTTAACACCGGATCGTCGTCATCTGAAAACGGTATGGCCATTGCAAAGGAGGAACAATTCGCAGGTGGATCGATTTCGTTTACCAGAAGCGGTGACGTTCAGCTACACCTCGCCAAATCGGAACAGCTCCTGGTCAAGATATATTCAAGTCTCGGCAAGGAAGTACTTGATTTGAGCGGAAACTACTCCGGCACCAATTCGCTCGTTCTTGCTGGTAGAATTCCGGCCGGACGATATATCGTTACCGTCAAGGGCGACTCGTTCAAGGCGATTAAGCCTGTAAGGGTAAAATAGCGACAACCGTCAGGTGTTCGCTTTCGACTTTGAACTTGATTTCAAAACCGGCGAACCGGATGCCATAGATGCGGTCGGCGGACCTCTGGTACGCGGGCCGCGGGTCTTCGGAAAGCAGCTCCACGAGAGCTGCCATTTTTTGTTCGGGGAATTTTGCCCCACTATCGTGCAAATCGGCAGATTTGGAATCGTCGGGTTCGTCAAAAATTCCCGGCGCAAAACTTACTTCGAGTTTCTTGAAACGGACAGCCTCGGCAAAGCCGCCTGTCGCACCCTCGATCGAGTCCGCATAGGGCAGATAGGGCTTGATGTCTACGATTGGTGTTCCGTCCATCAGGTCGGCACCGCTTACCTCGATGGTGGGTGCCCCCTCCCCAGTCAAGTTGATTTTCTCGATTTTTACGCAGCTCATGGCTACAGGATTCGGACGAAAACTGCTACGGGTCGCAAAGACTCCGAGCCGCGTATTTCCCCCAAGCCTAGGCGGACGGACTGTCGGTTTCCAGGAGTCACGGACGTTTTCTGAAAAAATCCACAGAATCCATAGATGGCTAAATCCTTCTAGCCCGCGCAAGGCATCGGCATTACGAAATTCCGGTTCAAAAACAATTGTAGAGCGCAGATTTTTAAGGAGTCCACTTTGGCGCGGAATCCCGAATTTGTCGGGAAAATCGCTTTTGATGCGGGCGATAAACTTGAAGGTGATTTCATCTATTTTTTCCACGCTCCATTATATAGAAAATGAGGGGCTAGGGCAAAGGATGCTTGAATTTTCAATTTGTCGATTTTCTATATTTCTAGTCGTAAAACAACAAAGGAAACCTTATGTCCGAAGAACTCGTTTTGAAATTCGTTGACCCGAAGCCGATGCGCTACGGTGAAAATTCCCACCAGTCCGCCGTTTTCTACCGCGACCCGACCTGCACCGAAGCAAGCCTCGCTACTGCAAAGCAGCTCTGGGGTAAGGAACTTTCTTACAACAACATCGTAGACGCTGACGCCGCTCTGGAAATGGCGCGCGAATTTAGCGAAGGCAATGCCGTCGTAATCGTGAAGCACATGAACCCGTGCGGACTTGCTACCGGCGAAAGCCTCCGTGAAGCCATGGAAGCCGCTTGGGCAGGTGACCCGGTGTCGGCCTTCGGTTCCGTGATCGCCGTGACCCGCAAGGTGGACCTCAAGACCGCCGAATTCCTGAAGGGCCGTTTTGTGGAAATCTTGCTCGCTCCGGCATTCGACGACGACGCTCTCGAATTCCTGAAGAACAAGTCCAAGGACATTCGCCTCCTCGAAGTGGGCGAAATCAAGAAGGCAACGCACTGCAAGGTGTACAAGCACGTGATTGGCGGCATGCTCGTTCAGGACCGCGACGTGGACACCTACGAAAAGTTTGAATGTGTAACCAAGGCCCAGTTCCCGAAGAACAAGGAAGACCTCGCCCGCTTTACTTGGCTCGTCACCAAGCATACCAAGTCCAACGCCATCGTGATGGGCTACGAATACAAGCCCGGTTACTTCCAGGTGATGGGTCTTGGCCCCGGCCAGCCGAACCGCATTGACTCCAACCTCCGTCTTTGCCAGCCGCGCGTTCGCGACAACGTCGCCCGCATGGAAGAGGCCAAGGCATTCTTTGACGAAAACGGCAAGTGCATTAACGAAGCCGGCCTCAAGGCCCTCGAAAAGAAGGTCTTCGGCGAAGTCGTGATGGGTTCCGACGCCTTCTTCCCGTTCCCGGACAACGTCGAAGCCGCCCATGATGCTGGCGTGCGCTATATCGTGCAGCCGGGTGGTTCCAAGAAGGACGACCTCTCTATCGAGAAGTGCGACGAATTCGGCATCGCCATGGTGTTCACCGGCATGAGGCACTTCCGCCACTAAGGGTCGCCTATGGTTCCAACTTCTCAGAAGGAAATCAATCAGCGGGAAAAGGACCTGTACTACACGGTCCTTTCCTTCCTGAAAAAGATTCGCAAGGCAGGCAAGACTACCGCGAAAGAGTGGGACGAATACCGTTCCGCTATCAAGAGTGTTGCCATGACCGCCGATATGGGTAAGGCCGCTGATTTGTGGACCATGGACAACTTGGACCAGTTCAGCCCCGACAAGAGCCAGCTTCCGCCACTCAACGATATGGAATATGTGGCACGCGTGTCGCCCGAGTTCCTTTCGCAGCTTATGGAAGCGCTTTATTACGGGATGCTGAACCCGACCCAGGCGAACATGATTTCCGACGAGATTCAGGATGCTGATCCGGAATACGTGACTTCGGCCTCGCTCGAGGAACTGCTCGTAAAGCTCTGGATCGGGAATGCCAAAAGCTACCGCAAGATGATAGCGAACTAATGAATGAACGCGTACGTGTAATTGGTGGCGGCCTTGCTGGCTGCGAAGCGGCTTTGCAACTGGCTAGTCGCGGTTTTAAGGTGGACTTGTACGAAATGCGCCCGGTGCGGCAGACCCCTGCCCACAAGGACGGTCATTTGGCACAATTAGTTTGTTCCAACAGCTTCAAGGCGTTGGGCATTACATCTGCTCACGGTCTCTTGAAGCAGGAACTCACGATGCTCGGGAGCTTTCTGTTGGACTCTGCCCGCGAAGCGGCCGTGCCCGCAGGTGACTCGCTTACCGTCAACCGTGATATTTTCAGCGAATCGGTCGAAAAAAAGATTGCTGAATCACCCAACATCACGTTACACCGCGAAGAAGTTACGAGCCTCGAAGGCGACTGCCCCACTCTTGTAGCAGCAGGCCCCTTGGCTAGCGACGCTCTCGCCGATGACATTTTCAAACGCCTCGGCAGCAACCGTCTGCATTTTTTTGACGCCATCGCTCCGGTCGTCGAGACCGATAGCATTGACTTTGACCACGCCTTTTACCGCAACCGCTGGGAAAAGGGAGAAACGGCAGACTTTATCAACTGCCCGCTCGACAAGGAAACCTATACTGAATTTGTGCGCAAGCTCTGCGAAGCCGAAAGCACGGAACCTCGCCCGTTCGAAAAGAACGAACTGTTCGAAGGCTGCTTGCCGGTAGAAGAAATGGCCCGCCGCGGTTTCGAAACTCTCCGTCACGGCCCTATGCGCCCGATTGGCCTTGGCCTCGGCAACAACGGAAAATTGTGGTACGCCGTCATCCAGCTCCGCGCCGAAAACAAGCAAAAGACCTTGTTCAATATGGTGGGTTTCCAGACGCGCCTCAAGTGGGGCACGCAAAAGGAAATCTTCACGATGGTGCCGGCCTTGCGCAATGCGAAATTCGCACGCCTCGGCTGCATGCACCGCAACACCTTCATTGAATCGCCCAAGTTCCTGGACAAGACTCTCCGCCTGCGCCCCGATCTTGAATGTGCCAAGGGCATTCCGCCGACATGGTTTGCGGGCCAGATTACGGGTTCCGAAGGCTACACCGAAGCAGTGGCCACAGGTTGGTATGCCGCCTGGAACATGGCTCAGACGATTCTGCACGGGCACGCCGATCCGCTCCCCGACGAAAGTTGCATCGGTTCCTTGATGAACCGCCTTGTAGAAGAAAACGAAGACTTCCAGCCCATGAATTTCAACTTCGGGCTGCTCCCTCACCACGAAGGGCTCAAGAAGAAGAACAAGAAAGAAATTCTCGCCGCCCGCGCTGAAGAATCCGTTCGAAAGTGGATTGCGGATAGGAAGATAGTCTAGTCTTAGATACAGCAGACAAATCACAAAAAATTGTCTGATTTTCATTTTTCCTTCATATTCTCCCCTAAAAAGGTATATTCCATTAATAATGGAGGAATTATGAAATTCAAATACGGGATTGTTCTACCCTTCGCTTTAATTTGCATTATTGCATGTTCCAGCGACAACGTTAGCAAAGCTTCAGACGATACACCGCCAGAACCATCCAGCAATTCGTTGACTAGTTCTTCTAGCATTCAACAATTGAGTTCTTCTAACGACTTACAGACTAGTTCCTCCAGCGAATCGCTCGGGGATCAATCTTCCAGCAGCGAATTTCTGCCCCTTCCGGAGTTTTTTGAAGATTCATGCACCGCATCTGGAGGAAAGTTCCTATATGGAGCCTGCATTTGCCGGTCTGAACTCTGCGACATTGCCGAGGCTTGCAATCCCGAAACCGGGCGATGCGCCAACTTTATTGAAGAAGAATGCCCTGTAGGCATGAACGAAAGATTGGCTGATTCGGCACACTTCTACCGATTCAATGTGTATGGCGGTTGCCAGATTATCGGGGCCTACGACGGAAGCGATTCTACGGAATCTTTTTATGGAGATTTCTATTTGCTACGCAATCCGGGCGGGCTCACCATGACATACATAGACCAGCTGGCATCCATAGGCATATACAACCGCAAATATGCTGATAGACATGGCGATATAGATGCTGAATCCGTACGCGCGGCGGTTCCTATCACCAAGTCGGAACTCAAGGCAAACGTGCCAGACTTCTTTAACGCATTCTATCCGGATACGGCCGGTCATCGAAGAACGATTGTAAGCGAATCAGACTTGAACGAGGACTATACCCTTGATTTGATAATGTACTGCGATGATAAGGTCTTTGGTTGTAAAAGCATGGCTTTGGAACTTGGTTGCAAGGAAGCCTATATAGACCGTTCCGAAGTCTTGGCGGTTTGCGATTTGGAGACGGCCCAGAAAATGCAGATGAGGGGAATCTACCTTGGAGTTAATAGGCCAGGCGATCCAGATATTTTGTTGCCTGATCTTTTAGATTAAGAGAGTGGCATCGCCGCATTATCGGGGTAACCAGATGGCTGCGCCGGCTTCGGTTTCGCTTCGCTCACTACCCGGCTTGCCCTTCGGGCTTCACCTTCGGTGAAGCTAATCTGGCGTACCTTAGATACACAAAGAGCCTCCCATAGGGAGGCCTTTTGTGTATCGGGGTAACCAGATTGCCAAAATGTTCACTTCGTTTCACATTTTGCCCTTCGGGCTTACTTGAACTTCGTTCAAGTTAAGGCCTAAAACCATCTGAGTTCGCTTCGCTCTCGATGGTTTTAGTCGAACTGGTCAGTTCGATCTGGCGTTAGCACGATACAAAAAGCGACCCCCCAAAGGGGTCGCATTTTTTGTATCGGGGTAGCCAGATTCGAACTGACGACATTCTGCTCCCAAAGCAGACGCTCTACCAGGCTGAGCTACACCCCGATTATTCATTTAAAAGGAAAAACCGACTCCGAAAAAGATTGACTCTTATTCGGAGCCGGTTTCCTGAGCTACGAAGGGCTCGAACCTTCGACCCACGCCTTAAAAGGGCGTTGCTCTACCAACTGAGCTAGTAGCCCGAACGCACCCAAATATATTAAACGTTTCTTCTTTTGTAAAGGCGAAACCCCATTTTATCGCAAAAAAACATCGTTTTTTTCAAAAAGAATCCCATATATCGCCCGCATTATTTGTAAATTTCAACCATGAATTTGAAATACTTTTTGATAGCGGTTACGGCGACACTCGCATACCCCGCCCTTAGCTACGCTTATTTCACAAAGGGCGATGCCGGTCAAGAAGTATTTTCATTCATCAATACATTTGATAGCCCACGTAATGCCGCTCTCGAAAAGTCTGCCGGTGCAGGTCTTTCGACAGACCCGACCGTTACACAGCTGAACCCAGCCGCCATTATTTTACCTGAAAATAAAGATCATATCGCGGCCTTCCATTGGCAAACTGGCGATATGGCAGACAACGTCGGAAGCCTTTTCTATACAGGGCATTTCGACAAGTACATTTTCCAAATTTCCTACAACTGGCAATCCTACGGAAATATTGACGGTTACGATGAATATGGTGAAGCTACGGGGAAGACATACGAACCCTTTAGCCAGCTTGCAACAGCTACGTTTTCCTTTCCTCTCAGACATATCCGATTCGGTGCCACGGCTAAATTCGCCTCGGATAAGCTAACCGATGAATCGGGCGACCGCGCCGCATTGGGAGCAGCCTTTGACTGGGGTATCGCGTGGCAATCCCAAAGCAAGCGTTATGGCTTGGCTTTGATGGCTCGCGATTTTGGTTGTCTCTTGCGCGACTATGTCGATGATGACAACGACGAGTACTACCCGATGTCGCAGACATTTGCTGTGGCAACCTTTTTCAGACCAAGCCTCCTCCCCCGCTTGACCGTTTTTATCGACAGCGATTTTCCGCGCTATCAAGAAGCATTCTTAAGCCTTGGCGGTGAATACGCCCTTGGAGAACATTTCTTTGCCCGCGTTGGTTTCCAGCGTACCTGGCTCGACTTGATTCGTGACTTCAAGGAATTGTACGCCTCCGAAGACCGCCCCGACGAAACTAACAACGCACACATGTTGAGTGCCGGTCTCGGATATTCGATGGATTTGTTTGCGCTGGACTATAGCTTCTCTTACCTTGCCGAAGGTATGGGTCACGAACACAGACTCGGTCTGCGCGTTAATTTCTGACGGTTATACGATGCGTCAATTTGACGTTTTTGTTTTTGAAGAAAACGGCCCGCAATTCGAACAATGGAATCCGCCTTTTGAAGACCCCGCACTCGGCTGGTTCCATGATTCCGACTGGAACCGCCCGTTGCAAAAGATCGATGCGGAATGGGTTGTCTTTGCACACCCGGCTGTTACAATCGACCGAGAATTCTTGAACAATTTGGCGCAGGTTATCGAAGGTTTCCCGATGGTCGATGCCTTTGCCCCGCGAGTCAGACCGAGCCAACAAAACGACAACGCCCAAAATGCTGTCGGAAAATTTTTCGGTGGGATGTTGCTTAACGGTTCGAAAGGCTTTGCCTCAATTTCCGAAAACGAAAAGATGCGTTTTGTGGCCGCTTCCAACCCCTTGATTGGCGTATATTCTAGCCGCATTATTCAACGCACGGGACTTTTTGATCTCGAATTGCCGCCCGAATTTAGGTTGTTGGATTACACCCTTCGAATGGCACATGCTGGCGGAAAGATGTTCAACGTTCCGTATCTAGTGACCGGCATCCAAAATAAAAACGGAATCGAACAAGTGTGTAGCGGTGAGTTCCTGAAGAAAAATAACGCCGTCAAACCCCTTTGGGAAATCTACTACAAGAGTCTCCCGGCAGCGAGCCTCACCGGTTTCACGCTACGACACCCCACCATGATTCCGAAATTCCTGGGGCTAGACAAACGCGGTAAAGCCCGAGACTTTAAACGGGATAAGGCTACTTCGCTTTCCAAGCTATCCGAGCAATACCTAAAGGAGATTTCCCTATAGATGATGGCGGTAAAACGCAATAAATCTTTAGGTTGCTTTTTCGGCTATTTTTACTTATATTATCGCCATGCGTTTTGAAGTTCATCCTGTTAATCCGCAAGCGCGAATCGTGAAGCTTGCAGCGGCCGCCCTCGAAGACGACGGCCTTGTTCTCTACCCTACTGAATCTGGTTATGCGATTGGCTGTAACGCCGAATCGCCCAAGGCCATCCACAAGCTTTACGCGCTCAAGAAGCCGATGAAGAAATTCTTCATGGCGCTCATCATTCCGGACATCCGCAAGGCGACCGACTACGCCCGCGTAGACAACTTTGCGTTCAACATCATGAAGCCGCGCGTACCTGGGCCGTACACGTTTATTTTGCCCGCCGACCCGCACATCGCCCGCCGTCTGGACGTCAAGCGCCCCGAAATCGGCGTGAGAATGCCGACGCACCCGTTCTTCAAGGAACTTTTCCAACATTTCGACAAGCCGATTCTGAGTACAGCAGCTAAGCTCACCGAAGAGGAAATGTACGAGCCAGATGAAATCTGGAAAACCTTCGAGCATTCTGTCGACATGATGGTCGACTGCGGCCCCATCGAAATCAATCCGACCAACATCATCAGTTTGATTGGCGACCAGATCGAAGTGATTCGTGGCGAACTGCTAGACCCGTAAGTAAAGATGCCCGCCTTCGCGGGCATGACACGATGAAAAAAGTCAAGCTTGAAGAATGGATAAAGCCCAAGCGTGACAGAAACGAAAGAAGCCGGGTTTAACCCGGCTTTTATGGATTCTAGTGATGTCATCCCCGACTCGGTCGGGAATCTTTTGCAGACAAGAAACTTAGACCATGGCGGCGCTGAAGTCAGCCTTGGTGCAGAGCGTTTCCTTGCCTTCGGCGTCGACAGTCAGGAGTTCGCCGCTGTACTTGTAAATGCCGTGGCGAGCCATGATGAGTTTGGCCTTCAGAACGATTTCGGCCTTCGGAATCACCGGAGCGCGGAAACGGCAGTTTTCGACACCCATGAAAGCAGGGCGCTTGCCCGTAGTTTCGGCTTCACGACCGATCATGGTGAGAAGCGTGGCGGCCTGGGCCATGGATTCAATCTGAATCACGCCGGGGAGCACAGGATTGCCCGGGAAATGTCCCTTGAGGAATCCTTCTTCGCCGGTCAAGTGCCACTTGGCAACGATTTCCATGTTTTCGGCGTCGAGGCTCAAGATTTCATCGACAAAGGCGAACGGGGCCTTTTGCGGAAGAACGCCGTGAACGACTTCGGCATCGTAGAGGATTCCGGCGACATTAGACTTGGGTAAAGATTCCAGCATGGACATAAGGAATGATTTTCTCCATAATTTGCCGATGGGACACGTGCCCACCGTTGGTGATTTCGATTCTGACCCTCGGAAGGGCCGGACAGATAAAACTCAGGTCTCCAATCAAATCTAGTATTTTATGCATCGCAGGTTCATTCGCGATGCGAAATTTTGGCGACGTTGACGGAGTATTTTTGCGACATTCACACAATTTTTCAACGCACAAACTATCATCGAGTAGTAATCCGCAGGATTCATCGACGCCTGCGAGGAGGCCTGCCGCACGGGCTCGCTCCAGTTCTACCTGATGGATGAAGGTGCGCGCCATGAAAATTTGGTACAAGTTCTCGGGCGAATAAATGGAGACGGACGCCGCCGACTTAAGGTCGTAACCGTCACGGGCGGCATTGCGGTCCAGCACATATTCAACTTCGAAGGTTTCGGCTGGCGTAATGCGGACATGACCGTAAACAGCAGCATCGACGCCCTTCGGCATGGTTCGACCGTGCTCACCAACCAAGCTCAGGGACCTAGCACCTTGCAACGGCAAGTCCCACTCGGCATGCACGGGAGCATCGTAAAAGACGAGTTCTTCGGGCGCTCCGCAGAATTTACGCATTTCGCAAAAGAACGGAATTGCAGAACCGTCCATCATCGGGACTTCAGGCTTAGTCGCATCGGAAAGTCGCACGTTAAAGCGACGGTGCGGCCACATCAGGAACACGGGAGCCAAGTGCTCCGGCGAAAGCAACTGCAGCGAAGCCTCCCCCGCCGCAGAACCAGCCGCAGACTCATTCAACCTATAGCCGGCAGTTCGCTTCGCAAAAAATTCAAGTTCTTCAAAACAATGATACGCATCGCTGCGGTAAAAAAGCTTTTCACCCACGAACCACGCCACGAAAGGAACCTTCTGCGGGTCCTTTTCCAGCGGCTCGACAGAAAGCGAAACTTCATCAAAACTTAAACTACGCGATTTAAAAATCAAATTGCCACTCATTTCGGCTACAAAATAGAAAATAATATTTTATTCTAACAACGCATCGGGAAAACCTGGATACCAAGTTTTATTTGCGATATCATAGGCATTAAATCCACCAACATAGCCAAATGCCCAGTAATGAAAAGACATTCCATTAGCAATTGCAGCTTGTGATGTTTGCTGAGCCCATAGTGCTTTCAAACTGTCACTAGGAGATTTTTCGTCACATGGGGAAAAAGCGGAGCCCCCAGAAACACCAAATTCACCAACATTTAAAGGAACATGATCCACACCATTTATGTCGGGATAAAGTCGTTGGGCTAAATCTACATATGTTCCAAAATCAACATCAGCGGTATTGGCATACAAAGTGTCACCTTTGCAATTATAATAGTGTCCTTGATGGGTATAATCATAAGGCTCGTAATAATGAGCACTGTAAATGATGTTTCCGTCTTGAGGGAGCGTCAATTTCTTCAGGGATAAAAAATCTGCGGCATGATAAGATTCAAACATAATGGTCTTGCCAGGGGCTGAAGTTCGAATGGTTTGGTAGGCATCATTCATCAGTTGATTGAAGAGCTCTGCATCAGGAATAGTCGGTTCATTCAAAATTTCCAAAACAACCATATCGTCAGGGAATTCGCTCAATGCTGTAGCGACCTGACTCCATAAGCCGATAAAGTGTTCCTTTTCAGCTAAATAATCTGCTTCATTATAGGTGCAATTTCCATTTGAACCTTGGCTACCACCCGCACAATTCAATTCAACATAATGGTGAAAGTTTATCACCACGGCAAGATCATTTGCTATGGCAAGCCGTACATCTTCTAGAACTCCATTTAATCGGTTCGGGTCAACGGTGTGTGTGGAATAGTCAGAGTTATTTTGCCAGCGGACAGGAATACGAACGGAATTGAATCCAGCCTCCTTGATAATTGCAAAATATTCATCACGTATGGGGTTACTCCAGCCACTATCATCATCACCATCAGAATCCCAGGAATTCCCCAAGTTTATTCCCCTGCCCAATTTCTTGTTCATCGTCCTACCAAGGGTATAGTCCACTGCTACAGGAATATAGGAAGTATCAATTGATGATGACGAACTAGATGTGAATCCAACACTTGACAGTGATTCCTCACTTGATGACGACGAAGATTCTGTTTCCGAAGAAACGGCTGATTCCGAACCCGTTCCAGAATTGCTACTGGAATCACCGCCACAAGCGGCAAAAAACACGCATATAGCGATTGCCACACTTGCTTTCAGCAAATTAGCGACGTGTTTTTCTACAGAATTTTTTTTCATAAGGAGGTTCTCGGATTCTAAATGCAGAAAAGATCCTCGCCTTCGCGAGGATGACGTAGGAAGGTCTTTCGCGAGAAAGACAATTCCGTATACTACAATTTAAATTTTTATTTGCAAAATTTCAAGCATCAAATCATTTGGCAGATGACTTGTAAGTAATCTGCCGAGAGACCTTATTGAAAACTTCGCTCAGGATGACACATTCGTGTCATTTCCTTCAGTCTACTTCAATTTTTTCTTCGCCATGACGCGGAGTTCAACCATTTGACGACGCCAGATGTCAATGTCAATCGCGGGGAATCCTGCAACGGTCTTGCCTGCGGGTACACTCTTGGTCACGCCTGCTTTAGCGGTTACAATCGCATTTTTGCCGACGGTTAGGTGCCCAGCAGCCTTTGCGCCGCCAGCGAATTGTACGCCGTCTTCGAGAATCGTTGTGCCGCCGAGAGCCGTTTGCGAGGCCATGAAAATGTTGTTTCCGAGAACGCAGTTGTGCGCAATTTGCACCATGGAATCCAGGTGACAATTATCGCCGATGGTTGTCGGAGAAATGAAGCCTGCCGCGACGACCGTATTTGCGCCAAAACTGCAGCGGTTTCCGATGCGGACTCCCGCAAAATGCGGCACCATTCGGCGTTCGCATTCATGTTCGTAAAATCCAAATCCGCGACTACCGACGACAACGCCCGCCTGAAAAATGCAGCCCTCGCCCACGATTACATTCGGGTAAATCGTCACGTTCGATTCCAGTCGGCAGCCTCGCGCGACGCTTGCGCCACGCATCACGACGCAACCGGGGCCAATAAAGCAATCTTCGTCGACAAAGCCCTCGACGACTGCCGTGGGGTGAATCCAGGGACCATTTTCGCCGAAACCAATGCCGGCATCAAAATGCACTCCGGTTTCCATATTTTCGCGGAAACCGTCACCTTCAAAATGTTCCAGGAACTTCACCATCGCGTGATAGGGTTCAGCCACGGCAACAATATTTTTGACTTGCGGAAACTGATTCAATAACGCGACGTCTATTGTCGCATCAATCGCTTTCGATTTATCGTCATTTTCCGACACATTCGACTGTACCGTTTCCGGAACAAACAGAAGGCCCGCAGCCACACGGCTCAACTCATTATTCGAAGGTCCGTTCGCATGGGTTACACTTTCGACTCGACCGACCCAGAAACTGACATCACTTTCACGGGCCTGCGTGAGAGCCGCAAAACCTGTCAACGGGGCATCATCCGGCGACTTTCGCAGAGTTCGACATTCTATGTGACATTCATTTTGCAGGTAATCGATTATTTCCGAAGCGCTGACCGAGAACATCAATCCCCCAGCGCCATAATCTGCACCTGACAAGCGAAATCAATCTTCACATGTCCGCCCAACTTTCCGCTTAAGTCTTCGCCATCGAGTTGCAAGAATTCATCTTCGGCGAATTCAAGTTCAATCGAACGCGCCTTATGCGTTTTGAGGAAATGCTTCTTGACGAAATTGCCCACAACAGGCACCGTTCCCACGGCAATTGCCAAAAGGAACATGAACATGTTCGGCACACAAACAATTTCGAGCAAGCGGTCTGCCATGTCGGATTTATAGAAGGGGTTTGCGCCGCTCGCGAAGCTCGGAATATTTCCGACAATCACCGTGCGGTGCCCATCCAAGAGCTTTTGCCAACTTTTGCCCTCGGCATCAACAAAGGAAAGTTTTCCTTTTTTCAGGTGATACGAACGATCAGCAAAGAAACTCTTGACGTAATGCAGCTTGTTCACGACAACGGAATTCGAATTGAATTCACCCGAAGCACGAGCGTGATTAAAGTCGTGAGCGATACGGGCATCGATTCCACCCGAAAAATAGTTCGCAAAGGCAATCTTGTCATTCACCTTCCAAATATCGAAAGGACGCGCCTTTGCCTGCAAGAGCCTACGCACCAGGAACAAAAGGCCCTTGTCTACGTAAGGCTTGTAAAGGTTCAGCACACGGGCAAGGTCGTTACCTGTACCCAGCGGAATCAGTCCGATTTTGACGGACTTTGCATATTCCGAAGACACCATCACCGAAAGGACAGAAGACACCGTACCGTCGCCACCGACTGCCACCAGTTTTTCGGTGTTGGCAAGAGCATCGCTAATCTGTTTTTCTAGACCATCGATATTCGTGAATTCAGCCTTCCACTGGTCATCCGTGTAATTCAAGGATGCCATAATTTCAGGCAAGAACTGGTGAATCACCTTGCCCTGGCCACCGCCACTAATCGGGTTAATGAGAAAAACAAACTTATACACAAACACCTCAGACGTTTTTCATCAGTTCATCTTTTACAATCAAATAGTGTTCCGCGTTTTCGTGGAACTTGCGGATTTCGTCTTCGGTAAGTTCTCGCACCACATGGGCTGGAGTGCCCACAATCAGACTTCCTTCGGGAAATTCCTTGTCTTGCGTCACTACGGCACCGGCAGCCACCACGCTGTTAGACTTGATATGCACACCATCCATAAGAATAGCGCCCATGCCCACCAGCACATTGTCATCGACATCGCAGGCATGTAAAATCGCATTGTGACCGACCGTCACGTTGTCACCCACATGTACGCCCACCCCCGTAGAGAGGTGGATCGTCACATTGTCCTGAATATTGGTGCGCTTGCCGATTCGAATTTCGGCTAGGTCTGCTCGTATAACCGCATTGTAGAACACCGAGGAATCGTCGCCGATTTCTACATCACCAATGACCTTCGCGCCATCTGCAATAAAAACGCGTTCCCCCAGGACCGGGCGTTTGCCCTTGTATTCGATTAAAGAAGCCATATCTACAATCTATAAAAAAAGACAGACAAAGTCATAGGTCTGCCCCCAGTCGTTCAAATAAAGTTGAGTTTGTTACAACAAAAAACTTATATTTTCGTTATGGACGATTATTTGAAAAATCTTTTTGATTTGCAAGGTGAAAACCGTTGGGTTGTGGCAAAAACATCTGCCGAGGAACGCATCGCGAAGCTCCAGAAACTCCGCAAGGCTATCGTTAAACGTCAGCAAGAATTTTACGACGCCATCTGGGCCGACTTTCATAAGCCCAAGACCGAAGCTTGGCTCAGCGAAATCTACCCCTCCCTTCAAGAAATCGACTATGCCGTAAAGCACCTGCCCGACTGGATGGAAGACAAGGACGGCAGCTGGAGTTTCCTGTTTCCGTTAAACCATAGTCGAAGCCATTTCGAGCCCAAGGGGCGCGTCCTGATCATGGCCCCGTGGAACTATCCCTTCTTATTGTTCATCTCGCCGGTTGTTGCTGCTATCGCTGCCGGAAACGTGGTGATAGCAAAGCCGAGCCACAAGACTCCGAATGTCGCCCAATTTCTCGAATCGCTCATCGCAGAGGTTTTTCCGCAGAACGAAGTTGCCGTAGTATTAGGTGCAGGAGCGGAACTCGGAGACCAATTGCTTTCGCTCCCCTTCGACCATGTGTTTTTTACGGGCAGTCCGAAGGTTGGCGCTCATGTGGCTGAGCTAGCCGCCAAGGTTCACGCAAGTGTTACGCTCGAACTCGGCGGTAAATCGCCGGTAATCGTTCTAGACGATGTAAAAATCAACGATGCAGCCAAAAAAATCGCCTGGGGCAAGTGCCTGAACGCAGGCCAGACCTGCATCGCTCCCGATTATTTACTTTGTCCAGCAAAATTAGTACAGCCGCTCGCGGAAGCCATCTCCCAAGAAATCCGCAAAATGTACGGAGCCACGGAAGACATCCGCCGTAGTTGCGAAAACTTTGTACACATTGTCGATCATCATGCCGTTGAACGCCACCAGGCTCTTATCAACGAAGCACTCACCAAAGGCGCAACAGCGGTTATCGGCGGAACCTTCGCCGAAATAGACGTTCAGAACCGCTACACGCCAGCAACCGTGCTCACTGGCGTCACAGCCGACATGAAGATTATGGAATCGGAAATTTTCGGACCGATTCTCCCGATAATCGCCTATGACTCACTCGACGAAGCTATTCAGTTCGTGCAAGCTCGCCCCAAACCGCTCGCCCTCTATGTTTTCGGAAATTCGGAATCAAAAATCAACGAAGTCATTAAGCGAACCACATCGGGTTCGACCTGCGTCAACCACTGCATTCTGCAAATTGAAAATCTGTCGGTCCCGTTCGGCGGAGTCGGCATGAGCGGCACCGGAAACTACCACGGATTCTACGGTTTCAAGAGCTTCAGCCACGAAAGGAACATCATGGAACAGGGCGCATTCGACGCCATGAATTTTCTTTATCCACCCTACCACCAGGACAACGAAAAAAGTCTCCGTGCCAGAATACAAAGGATTGCAAAGAAATTTCTCAGCTAGAGATCCTTCGACTTCGCAACTTCGTTGCTTCGCTCAGGATGACACCTGTAACCTGACACCTCATACCTCACGGCCCTTCGGCAGGCTCAGGGACCTTATTTCGGTTAGCGAGCTTGCGAACGTTCTCTCGTCTTTAGTCTCTCGTCTGTAGGTGCGAAGCTCCGTTCTTTAGAGCCCGACGTAAAGGCGCTTCATTTCGTCAGAAATGGCCATGGGGCGTCCGCGTTTCATATCAACAAGAACCCACTGCGTTTCAGATTCAAAAATCACCTTGCCATCGGAGACGCGTTCAAAGCGGCACTTGCGCAAGCTGACGACCTTGCCATACGCGGCCACCCACGTGGTTCCGCGAATTTCGTCGCCAAGGAACGCCTGGTTCTTGTATTCCACGTGCTGAACGTGAATCATCCAGCCCGCATCGAGGCTGCGCATCAGCTCGGTACCGCCCACAGAATCGGAATGGGCAATCGCAATATCCTGAATCCACTGCACCGACCACACGTTGTTGAAATGATGATTGTCGTCAATCATTTCGGGCGTCACCTTGAACACCTGCGTAAACTGCATCGGGTCAACCGTTTCTACCATCGCAATCGCCATAAGAACCTACTCGTCTGTTAAATTTTTGATCAAGTTCGGGAGCGCAAGTTCAAACTTGACGCCATACCAGTGAGACTTGTCTTCGTACGTCTTTTCGATACATTCCAGCACAAAGTCTGCTGCAATCCGGGCAGCGTCGACCATGGAACGTCCACGCAACATGGCACCGACAAATGCCGAGGCGTAGCAGTCTCCCGTGCCGTTAAAGCCCTTGGTAATCTTCTTGTGCTCGTAGTAGCAGAAATCCTTACCGTCGTAAAGCATCACGCCCGTGTAACCCGCGCGGAAACCGACACCGGTCAGCACGACCGACTTGGTCCCCAGTTCGCAGAGCTTTTTGCAGAGCGTTTCAACTGTTTCGCGGTCAATGTTTTCGCTGTATTCTGTATCGGTAAGCATGCAGGCTTCGGTCATGTTCGGAAGCAAGACATCGGCCTGAGCGCACAGATCTTTCATGGCAGCGACAAATTCCATATTAAAGCCGGGGTAAAGCGCCCCATTGTCGGCCATGGCAGGGTCCACCACCCGAATCGCACCATCGACACCATTCGTGTCCATAATGTGCTGAACCATGTTAATCTGTTCGATAGAACCCAAATAACCGGTATAGAAAGCATCGAAGCGGATGTCGGCCACGCGCCAGTGTTCACTGATCGGCAACATTTCTTTGGTCAGGTCCTGGAAAGTCCAGCCCGTAAAGCCGCCCGTATGGGTCGAAAGAATCGCCGACGGAAGCACCGCAGTCTCTACACCGCACGCAGAAATAATCGGAAGTGCCACCGTAAGGGAACACTGTCCAAAGCACGAAATATCTTGAATCGTAAGGACTCGCCTGTACATAGCCCAAATATAGAATTGATGTTTCCCTTTTTTTCTTATTAAGTTATATTTACGATGTTACAACAAGGTGTTTTACAGGAGTTGTGTATGGAATGGAATGATTTTACGAGCCTTACCTCGGAAGACATGCGTGCTATTTGGGATTTTAATACAAAGGATCCGTTCTCGATATTGGGCCTGCATCCGCTGAATACGGACCGCGGCCTGAAGACGGTGATTCGAGCCTACCAACCACAGGCAAGCTTTATTCGCGGTGAATCCTGCGACGGCGAGTTCGAGTTCGACTTCATGAAACTCGGCGATACCGGATTTTTCGAAGCCATTCTCGACAAGGAATACGAACCGTTCTTCTACAACCTGGTTATCCGTCAGGACGATGGCAACGAATACACGCTGACAGACCCGTATGCATTTCTCCCCGTGCTTAGCGACTTTGACCGCCACCTGATTTCGAGCGGAACGCACTATGAACTGTACCGCAAGCTGGGTGCAAACCTCGTAGAACACCAAGGCTTTAAGGGCGTACACTTTGCCGTATGGGCTCCGAACGCCCGTGCAGTTTCCGTGGTCGGCAGCTTTAACAGCTGGGACGGCCGCCGCCACCAGATGCGCATGCTCGGTAGCACCGGCATCTGGGAAATTTTTATTCCGAACCTTGGCGAAGGCGAACTCTACCGCTTTGAAATTCACGGTGCAGACGGCAACCTGCACGTGAAGGTGGACCCGCTCGCAAAGCTTTCCGAAGTCCGTCCGGCAACCGCCTCCATTACCACACACCTCGACGGCTACGAATGGGGCGACGACCTTTACATGGCCACCCACTGGGCAACCAAGGTCTTCGGTTCGCCGATGAACATTTACGAAGTCCACGCTGGCTCCTGGCGTCGCGATCCCGCTAATCCGGACCGTTTCCTCAACTGGGACGAACTTGCCGAAACGTTGATTCCGTACCTCAAAGAAATGGGCTACACGCACGTGGAATTCTTGCCGCTTGCCGAACACCCGCTCGATGAATCCTGGGGCTACCAGGTGACCGGTTACTACTCCCCCACGAGCCGCTACGGCACACCCGACCAGTTCCGCCACTTTGTGGACCTTTGCCACCAGAACGAAATCGGCGTGATTGTGGACTGGGTTCCGGCACACTTCCCGAAGGACGCCCACGCTCTCGGACGCTTCGACGGCACTGCCTGTTACGAGCATGCCGACCCGCGCCAGGGCGAACACCCGCACTGGGGAACCTACATCTTTAACCTGGGCCGTAACGAAGTCAAGAACTTCCTCATTGCAAACGCCATGTACTGGCTCAAGGAATTCCACTGCGACGGCCTCCGCGTAGACGCCGTGGCATCGATGCTTTACCTCGACTACGGTAAGGGCCCCGGCCAGTGGGTGCCGAACAAGGACGGCGGCAATATCAACTACGATACGCTCGAATTCCTGAAGCACCTGAACAGCATCATGGGCCGCCTCACACCGCATGCAATCTTGATTGCCGAAGAATCCACCAGCTTCCCGAGCATTACCCGTCCGCCTGAACAGGGCGGCCTAGGCTTCCACTACAAGTGGAACATGGGCTGGATGAACGACTTCCTGAGCTACATTCAGCATGAACCAATTCACCGTAAGTACCACCACAACCAGCTGACCTTCAGCATGGTGTACGCCTACAGCGAAAACTTCATCCAGGTGTTCAGCCACGACGAAGTGGTTCACGGCAAGGGTTCTATGCTTGGCAAGATGCCGGGCGACAACTGGCAGAAGTTTGCAAACCTCCGCCTCACCTACGCCTTCCAGTACGCGCATCCGGGCAAGAAGCTCAACTTTAT
Source organism: uncultured Fibrobacter sp. (assembly GCF_947166265.1). Lineage (NCBI taxonomy): Bacteria > Pseudomonadati > Fibrobacterota > Fibrobacteria > Fibrobacterales > Fibrobacteraceae > Fibrobacter > uncultured Fibrobacter sp. The sequence continues at coordinate 70,780 of NZ_CAMVDO010000003.1, forward strand.
GGGCAACGATTTCGGCCAGTTCCGCGAATGGAACGAAAAGCGCTCGCTCGACTGGCACCTGGTCAGCTGGGATAGCCATGGCAAGCTCTTGCAGATGATGAAGGTGCTGAACCACCTGTACAAGGAAAATGCCCCGTTCTGGGAAATCGACCATTACTACACCGGCTTCGAATGGATCTGGTGCGATGACGCCGACAATTCCATCGTAAGCTTCGTGCGTAAGGACGACCACGGAAACCAGATTCTCTGCGTGTTCAACTTTACGCCGGTGGTTCGCTACGACTACCGCCTCGGAGCCCCCACACGCGGCAAGTGGAAAGAAATCTTCAACACCGACGCCGAAATGTTCGGCGGTTCCAACGTGGGTAACTTCGGCGAAGTCTGGACGCAGGACATTCCCTGGCAGAACCGCGAATGCAGCCTGAACATCAAGCTTCCGCCGCTGGCCGCAGTTTACTTCCGCCTAGAACGATAAAGCTACAAAAAATATGGAAAAAGCCGCGGGCAAGTGCCTGCGGCTTTTCGTTTATACAGCCGGCTTATTAGCCGGACATAAAAGAACGCCCCGGCAGAGCCGGGACGTTTCTTCAAAGGAGGATTCCGGCGGTTAAGCCGGAATGATATTCCTTATTCCACGGTGATGAGGGTGACGGTGCGCTTGCCAACCTTAATCGGCTTGCTTACGTCAACACCCTTCTTAGCCTTCTTGGACGGATCGTTTGCCCAGCCTTCCTTCAGCTTTTCGGTGCTCTTGTCAAGCGTCTGGACAGTGGCCTTGCCCTTGAAGCCCGGAATGTTCAACTTGAGTTCGTAGTCGCTGTACGGGCTCTTGTTGATCACGAGCAGGCTCTTCTTCTTGCCGTTTTCGGTGTAGTAGGTCGTGATGAGCGATTCCTTGTCACCGGAGATTTCGGTCTTGAGGAGCTTGCCGCGGAGAGCGTCAGAAGCCATCTGGAATGCCCAGTAGCTCGGACGCGGGCAGTTCATGCATTCTTCTGCAGAACGGGTCAGGTAACCGTAGTCACCGCCTTCCGGAGTGATGTCGTTGTGGATATCCCAGTACTGTGCGTTGTCCACGTTTTCGGTGGCAAGCATAGCGAGGTAGTCAGCAACGAACAGACCGTTTTCGAGAGAAATGGTCTGCGGACCCGGGTTGAAGTCAACGGAGTTCCATTCCGTGAGCCAGAGTTCGATCTTCTTGTCCTTCTTGAAGTGGCTGGTCCACTTGTCAACCACCTTGTGGAGGCGGCTGTAGATAGGAACGAGGTCCTGCGGAGCAGAAAGCATGGCGAAGTCGTTTTCTTCACCGAAGTGCTGCGGATAGTGGTGAACAATGAGACCGTCGGCAATATCGCCGGTTTCCTTGAGCACGTTGTCATTCCACTGGCCATCGAGCACGCCGAGCACGGCGACCTTAATGGTCGGGTCAACCTTCTTCATGGCTTCGATGAATTTGCGGGCGCGCTTACCATAAATGGTACCGCCGTCCTTACCGTACTTTTCGTAGTACGGATGCCAGTTACCATAGACTTCGTTACCGATTTCCCAGTAAACGATGCCGGCCTTCTTGTCGATGTTCGTGTGCTTCACCCAGTCAGCGGCTTCCTTTTCAGTGCCGGAACCGAAGTTCACAGTGAACATGGCGTTAGAACCGGTCTTCTTCAACCAGGCGAGGAATTCGTCGGTATCGACCATCCAGTCGTGGTTGTCGAGGATTTCCTTCCAGTGGTCGTCATCGGCACGGAGACCACCCGGGTAACGGATGATGCCGTGGTTGATGCGCTTGGCGTATTCAGCAGTCTGAACCTTGAACTTCGGATTGTCGAGCATGTCGCCATCCCAAAGAGCAGCGTTGATACCGAAGAGGCCGCCAGAGATGTTCGGGTTGATAACATCGCCGGTACCCTTGACTTCAACCTTCACGAGAGCCGGACGTTCAGCAGCCTTGACTTCCTTCTGGTTAGTAAGCTTGATGTTATCGATTTCGAAGCTACCGTTAGAGCCTTCTCCACCCGGTTTGAAGTCAAGAGAAACAACACCCTTGAGGTCGAACTGGCCGTTTTCCTTGGCGGTAGGCGGCTGATAGTACGGGAACTTGGAGAATGCACGGAACGGCACGATCACCGTGGTGCGGCCGCGAGGTACACCGGTGTTTGCAACGAAGAGTTCGTTACCGGCATCACCCACCTGAACCGTGATGGACTGCCATGCACGTTCGGAGTACACGTCGAACATGATACCCCAGTGCTTGGTCCAGTCACGAGCCTTGGCATCGTGGTTTGCAGTATTCTTGGTGAAGTCAAGCACAACGTCCACCCAGTCGGACATTTCGAAGTGCTTCACGTTGAGGGAGTTGCCGTCGAGCTTGGAGGTCTTGTACGGCATTTCCACTTCGACCTTGGACTTCGGACCCTTAGACGGTTCCCAGTTGTCCTTAGCAAACTTGCCTTCGAAGTCGGAAATGATCACGTCCTTTTCCTTGGACTTCCAGTTATCCCACTTGATATCCGGGTCAACCCAGTCGATCGTTTCAGTGAAGGTAATCTGGTCAACGTAGATGGTGACAGGAGCCGGCTTGCCCGGTTCGCCCTGGTTTTCACCCTTGCCCACGGAGAAGCGGATTTCCTGAATCTTGTTCCACTGCACGTCCTTAGCAACTTCGGCCTGCTTGTTAGCGTCCCAAGCCTTACCCTTGTCGCCGAACTTCTTCAGAGGAATCTTCACGAGCTTCCAGTCGGTGCCGACCTTGGAACCTTCGATCCAGTCGTTCAGGCTGATCTTGGTCTGGCTCTTGATGTCGTTGCCCTGGTTGTCGAGGATACCGACGTACACCTTTTCGCCGCCGAGCTTACCCTTGATCCAGAAGTAGAGACCGCCCTTGTTACGCACCTTGGAAAGGTCAATGTACTTGCCTTCGCCAAGAGAGTAGGTCACGCCGGACCAGTCGTTGTTATCGATGTAGAGGGCGAGAACGTTCGGGTTACCGGCCGTCTTGGAGTCAGCTTCGCGCTGAGCGGAAAGACCACCGTAGCTGTAGCTGAAGCCCTTGACCTGGTTATCGTAGAAGATACCGTTAGCAACAGGCTTAACCTTGCCATCGAGCTTTTCAGGATTCTTCGGTCCGTTGATGACTTCGGTATTTTCATCCCAGTAGACAATCTTAGCCTTGGGCTTAGCCTTCTTGTTACCCTTCACGATTTCGATGTTGTCCACCCAGATTTCGAAATCGGATGCACCGCTCTTGTCGATAGAGAAACGGATTTCAGCAATCTTGTCCCAGTCGATACGGGCCGGGAATTCGGACTTACGGGTGTTGTCCCAGTAGAGACCACGATCCGGGAAGTCCACGAGAGGAATGGAAACCTTCTTCCATTCAGTCGTAATGGCACCGCCTTCGATGTACTTGTTCATCGGGAGAACGACCTGAGTCTTCTTGCCGTCAGAAACTTCTTCATCCAAAAGACCGACCTTAACGGCTTCACCACCCTTCTTGCCCTTGATCATGAATTCGAGCTTGGAGTCGAGCATGAACTTGTTCAGGTCGAAGGTTTCGTTGTAAAGACAGACGGATGCGCCCGAATATTCACTCGGGTCGAGCTTAATGTTCAGGGCAGCCTTGGACTTGTAGCCGCCATCCTTAGTAATGGTGATTCCCTTGCTCTTGCCGCCGTAGGCGTAGTCGAAGCCCCCCGGACGATACTGTTCGTCGAAGAACTTGTAAGGAACTACGCGCGGTGCTTTCGGCTGAGCCATTGTAGCCGTGACACCGAAGCCGAGGAGGGCGACGGTAGCGGCAGTCAATGTACGCTTCATCATATTATCGTATCCTTTTGGTTGTGTTTAGTTTGATTTTGAAATTAAAATTTTTTCAGGTCAAAGAGCAAACCGCGGCCCGAAGTCGCGTTTACAGATTGAACCATCGGCAAAACTTACTTGGCTTCCTTCAGGAGCTTTTCAACGAGATCCGGGCTGAAACGGTCCTGGCGCTTGCCGTTGATGTAGAAGTTCGGAGTGCCCTGCACACCGACCTGGGCACCGAGCTGGAAGTCCTTGTCGATACGGGCGCTCATGGCGGAGTCAAGCACCATGTCCTTCTTGAACTGGTCGATGTTGAGGCCAACCTGCTTTGCAACTTCGACGTAAATAGAGTCGCTGAGTTCGCGGCTATGCGGAGCGAGCGCGTAGCGGTATTCCCAGAACTTGCCCTGCTTCTGAGCGGCAATGGCAGATGCTGCAGCAGCCTTGGCGTTGGAGTGGAAGCTGAGCGGGAAGTGCTTGTACACGAACTTGATCTTGTCGCCGTACTTGTCGTTGAGTTCCTTCATGACAGGAGCGATGCGGGAGCAGTACGGGCACTGGAATTCGGTAAATTCGACAATCGTGAGCTTCGGATCCTTGGTGTTGCCAAATACCGGGCTATCTTCGTCGGGAATGTCCCAAACCTTGTTGTCCGCTTCCATTTCGGCACGGGCCTGTTCCAGGGAAATGCCGCGCTTGTCGAGGGCGTACTTGATGATTTCAAATTCTTCCTTGACCTGCTTGAATTCCTTTTCCAGGTTGTCGAGCCTGGCCTGCTGGTTGAACGAACCGCCGGCGGAAGCCTGATTACAGGCGACGAGACCAGCGAAGCATACTGCGATAGCAACAATGGGGAGACGTTTCATGTTTTTCCTTTTTGATGTTAAAAACCGTGGCAGACAGCCTGCCGCAACTTGTAAGGGAAATATACTAATTAGACGAGAGACAAAAGACGAGAGACGAGAGAAAATAGTAGTTAGGGCCAAGTCCCTGCCTGCACTGAGCATGACCGTCTAGCTGAAGTAGACTGTGGTTAGGAATAAGGTCCCTGAGCCTGCCGAAGGGCCGAAGTGACACGAACGCGTCATCCTGAGCGAAGAGCCGCAAGGCTCGCAGTCGAAGGATCTCTAGCTGAATTCATGAACGACCATAAAGGGGGAAGTCTCCCCCTGTATCGCACTACGTTGCTTCCCACCCCCTCGCCTAGGGGACACCCCTAAAACCCCGATGAAATTTTTCGGTAATACCAAACGCCTTTGAAAATTTTTAATTACAAAGATGTATGGCTGTAGCCTACGGCCTGGGCCCGCTCCTATGGCTTCGCCATTGTCGCCTAGTCCTGGAGACAACGAACCGAGAAGGCGTGCCCCTTACTGTAGTAGTAAACCTTAACATCATTAAGGATACAGTAAAGGTCCATATTGTACGCACCGTTGCTAAAGCCCTCAGAGGCACTCCAGAAGGAAGTGCAATTGCCTCTGTTACTAAATACGCCGTAATCAAACCTATAGCCAGCAGGGAGCGCGGAGAACCCAAAGGAATCCGCACCATTGCCATTATTCCATCCGAATGTAGACTTAAGCTCATTACCTACTGTAGATAATCCGCCAACAGCCGTAATTAAATTTTCATATTCTGTTTTACTTGGTAAATGCCATCCATTAGGGCATACACCTTGGATATTTTCCGACGGCAACGAACATAAATGATCGTAACCACATTCGCTTTCTGACCTACCTACTGCTGCAGCCCACGTATAAAGACGACCGAACTTGTTACAATTGTTTTCATCGTTGTTGTAGCAGAAGCTAGAGTCCGTTTCGAAGTTCAAGTTTTCCGCCATCCAAACTTGTTCTCCTATTTTCACAGTCTTATAAGTCTGACCGTCACGGGAATCCGTCATAGAACCTAAGGTCACTTCGACAAGCTCAGTGACCTTTGAGGAACTGCTGCTGGACGAAACAATCTTCTTGCTTGCAAAGGAAGGGCTAATTCCTGAGATATACTGTTCGTTACGGGTTACAACCACATAGGGATTGACGGGAATTACATTGTCCACAAAATCCCCAAAATCAATATCCTCCAAAGGCATTCCCGCATAGTCTGCCCCGTCTTCTGCAGCAACATGCGGAGACCAAGACCAATCACCCGATGTCGCAGACATCCGCTTTTTAGCTGTAGTTCTCAACGATTCGCAGGTTTTGTATCCGTCATTAGTAATTCCCGAAGTAAATGCGATGTCTAACCGAACTCGGGAATGTGATTCAAGAACAAGGGGGCCAAGAGGCAAAGGAATATAGTAGGTATAGCGGGATTCCCCCGATTTCTTTAGATAATCCAGGCGCATCGGTAAAGACTTACGCATTAAGTTTCGTATATCTAAATCACTTTCGCACGGTATGTTAAATCCCGCTGAATCGTATTTCTGGCAGATATCCACATCCACAAGAGTCGCGCACTTTTCCATTTCTTCGGGTAAAGCGTCTAGGTACAGGCGAAGGGTCAAACTGTCAATCTTTTCATCTTCATTGTTTTCGACATACAAGTGCAAGAAGTCCAGACCAGAAAAATCATACTGGTAGGCGTATACACGTACATCCAATTCATCCAAAGAAGAGAACAATTCTTTGATTCCCCTTCTAGAGGCAAGCGCAGAATCCGAAGAAGCACTTGCCGCTACAAGCGCAGCCGATGATTCCAATGCACGCTCCGCCTCCCAATCGTCAAAGTCATCTTTCATCTGCTCGACATAGTCTGTACAAGCAGACAAACAGACAAGAGAAAGGAAAAGTAAAACCGTCCATAGACCCTCGCCTACGCGAGGGTGACGAATTTTTACGCAAGCGTGACGAGTATTAACACGAGCGTGACAATTCGAAAAAGATGTTCCTAACCACCAACCACTATTTACTAACCACTTCATCTTCCCCTCCCTAGAATGCGAAACTCAAGCCGATTCCAACAGCGCCCGCAATAGCAATTCCAATGCCTACGGTACGCAAGGTCTGCCCCGACTTGGCATCATCAAGGTAACCTTCATACTCCGATGCGGTCGAGTAATCTTTCTCGGAAGCATCCTTAGCAAGGTTATTCCCCACTACGGCAAGTACCGTTCCCGCCACAAGCGCTACGGCACTGATACTTAGCGGCACCCAATGGACGCCACTCTTGTGAGAATCATCTTCCACATTTGCAGGGATGCTCTCCCCCATTTGCGAGCCCGATTTTTCATCGAGTTCATTGTATGCTTTCGCAGCATTCACGCGGATCGAATCATCCGCCGTGGCAGCATTTGCAACCACCGTATCCTGCGACGCTTCGGGTTCCTCAGGTTCAGCAGTTTCAGCGGTATCTTCTACAACCGGCTCCGGCGCAGGGGCAACCGGTTCAGGAACAGGTTCTACCGCTACGGGTACAGGCGTTTCCATTCTCTTAATGACCTTGAAAAAATCGGGAGACTTCTGCTCTATAAGCGCCAACAGTTCCTTCAAATTCGTTCCATGCCCGTTGAAACTTGCGATAAGCTTGTTGCCCGCCGTCTCATAGAGTTCTGCCGAAAGCGTAAGGTCTCCATCAAAACTGCCCACACGCGCCTGGCAAATATAATCGGCAGAGATATTCTTGCCGGTTTCCACAAGGCAACTGCCCTCACATTCTTCAATAGCCTTACCCGGCGGAAGCATCTGCTGAATGTTCTCGCGGGTCATAATCGTGTAGTTTTCAGTCGCAGGGAGTTGCTTTACGGCTTCTTCGCGCAACACGTTCGTCAAATACTGACGATCCGACAAAGGCACCTTATCCTTAGCGGCACCATCGGCCCCCGTTTCCAGCACAGCCACATGCGTCGCAAAAGCCGAGGTTGCACAAAACACCATACACACAAAAATCATCAAAAAACGATTCATGTGCGTGAATATAGTTTTTTACAAAAGGAATGTGAATAGCTCTACTTAATAGCTAGGGCTGTTGCAAGGATTTCAGGAGAAACGCCTTTTGAACGAAGGTATTTCGCAATTTTCTTGTCGCGAGCGGCAAATTTTTTCGTTGTTTTTGCTACACCACGGGCTTCACCTTCTTCAAATCCCGTACGGCGGGCGTAACTCATTCCAGCATTGTATTCGTCTCTGTCAATCATATTTGCCGCAACCTCCGTAATAAATTCGTCCGTAGACTTATCAATCCGCATACATTCGTAGATTTCGGCAAAGATTTCATCCTTGCATTTCGGCGTTCGCTTCGCATAGGGCATCGTCTTGAAAAGATTGAGCCACCTACTTTCAGCGGAGTCATCGTTATTCGGAACGTACTTGGTCAAGTCAACTATAATATACCTTTTTTTAGGGTAGATAGGCAAGGCCCCCGGCTTTCCCACATCAGATGCCCGATAAAGGGCCAGTTCTTCGCGATAATGTCTGCAAAAAACTAAATAAAATTTGTTTAAGAATCGTTATTTTGTCAACAATTGTTGACATTTTTAGCTAGTCCTTTAGACAACGGACTGAAAGCCCGTGGTACTTGATGCCGTAGTTCAGGTACGCAGCCTTGTTGTCGTAGAGCAGGTACATGTAGTCGGTACCGCCGTCATTGCCCTCAGTGGCACTCCAGAAACCAGCGTCGTAGCCATCGCCGCCGAAGTAGCCACCGCCACCCCTGCCGCCGACAGGCAGCGCGGAAAAGCCCACGCCGTCCGTACCGTTGCCATTTTCATCCCATCCAGTCTTCGACTTGAAGATCATACCGGCAATTGAATAGCCGCTCACCTCGGTAAACAGGGTGTGCCATTCGGTGTCAGTCGGCAGGTGCCAACCCGGCGGACAAATTCCATACACTGTATCGGGCAAACTACAAGTCTTGCCATCGCCGCAATCCTGCGGGTTGTCAGCATCGGTCGCTAGTTTTACCGAGTCAATCGCCGCTGCCCAGGTGTAAAGGCGTCCTGCCACATCGCAATTGGCGGCAACATCGTCGTAACACCAACTGCGTTCCAAGAGGCTCGGAGTATTTATGCTGTCAGCGTAATTCAAATTTTCAGCCATCCAGGTCTGGTCGCCAATCTTTATAATCTTGTAGGTTTGACCGTCACGAGAGTCAGTCATAGTGCCATAGGTAATATCTGGGTTGAGTCGACATTCTTTAGGAACATCCCAACTCCAGCCAGTCTTTCCCTCTAAAAGAGTAGAGCAGTTCTGTTCAACTGACGAGCTGTTACTCGACTCTTCGTCGCCACCCAAGATGACAGAAGAGGAACTGCTGCGATCCACGTCACTATCGCTCCGGATGACGGAGGATGAACTTTGGATGACGGAGGAAGAAGAGTCCTCTCCATCAAGAGTCTCGGCCACGATTGATGAGCTTGACGGATTATCGACAGGCTCCGTACCCATAGAAGAGCTACTATCGTCACCGCAAGCTGCGAGAAGGAGTAAACCAGAGATTGCCGCGGTCGCAAAGCTCCCTCGCAATGACGTTTTCAATTTCCATTTTTTCGACAAAGTCATACAACCCCCATTGTAAAGAACTTTTACTTAATTTACAATTTATTTTATAAAATACAACCAAATGATAGATTTTTTATCACAAAAAAGGGGAATGCATCACAGCATTCCCCTATCAAAAGCAACTAGAGATCCTTCGACGCGCTTCGCTTGCTCAGGATGACACATTCGAGTCACTGTCTACTACCCTTGCGAGGTAGCGGCGAAGGTCAGGTTCTCGTAATTCTTGATGGCAAGGTTTAGACGGTATTCATTCGGGAACAGGCAAACGAGGTTGCGTTCCTTGTCCATCATGCAGTCCATCGCGTATTCTTCGGCGAACTTGGCGACATCCTTTTCGGGGCCAGACACCCAGCGGATTCCGTGAGCGGGCACGCGGTCCAGCGACACGTCGGCACCGTATTCACTCTGCAGGCGGAACTTGAGCACGTCAAACTGCAACTCGCCCACCACGCCAATCACAGGAATAGCGGACTTGAGCGGTTCGTACAGCTGGGTTGCGCCTTCTTCGCTCAGTTCGGCAAGGCCCTTCGCCATCTGCTTAGACTTAAGCGGGTTCAGGAGCGTTACGCGGGCGAAGTGTTCCGGAGCAAAATCCGGAATGCCGGTAAAGTTGATTTTTTCGCCGTCAGTCAACGTATCGCCAATGCGGAACAGTCCCGGGTCGTTAATACCCACGATATCGCCCGCCCAGGCGTGGTCGATGACTTCCTTGTCTTTCGCGAGGAATGCCGTCGGAGCTGCCAGGCGAATTTCGCGGCCCGTGCGCACGTGGTAAACCTTTTCGCCACGTGTAAAGCTGCCCGAACAAATGCGCAGGAATGCAGTACGGTCGCGGTGCTTGGGGTCCATGTTCGCCTGAATCTTGAACACGAAGGCGCTGAAGGCGTTTTCGTCGGGGCTCACCGGGCGCTTGTCAGTTTCACGCACCATCGGAGGCGGCGCAAGCTTTGCAAAAGCGTTCAACAGCTGACGCACACCGAAGTTGTTCACCGCAGAACCAAAGAACACGGGGCACATTTCGCCCTTCAGGAACTTTTCGTGGTCGAACGGATCCATGGCACCGGTCACCATCTCGTATTCTTCCTTGAACTGAGCAACCCAGTTTTCGCCGCACATTTCCACAAGGCGCGGATCGTCCGGGCCTTCCATCTGGATGATTTCCTGATGGCCTTCTTCTTTATTGAAGGTGTGGAAGGTGTTTTCGGCAATGGAATACACGCCCTTGAACAGCTTACCCACGCCAATGGGGAGCGTAAAGGGGGCGACCTTGATTTTCAGGATGCTTTCAATTTCGTCGAGCAGGTCAAGCACGTGGCGGCCATCCAAGTCCATCTTGTTGATGAACGTGATGATGGGCGTATGGCGCATGCGGCACACATCCATGAGCTTGATAGTCTGCTTTTCTACACCGTTCACGCTATCGATCAGCACAAGGGCGGCATCCACGGCGGTGAGGGCGCGGTAGGTATCTTCGCAGAAGTCCTGGTGCCCCGGGGTATCGACCAAGTTGAACATGCAACCTTCGAACGGGAAATTCAGCACGGAACTCGAAACCGAAATACCACGCTGCTGTTCAATCTTCATCCAGTCACTTACCGTGTAGCTGCGGTTTGCCTTGGCGCGCACGTGGCCCGCTTCGCGAATCACGTTTCCGTACCACAGGAACTTTTCGGTGATGGTGGTCTTACCCGCGTCAGGGTGGCTGACAATAGCAAAAGTGCGGCGTTTTTCGATTTCGGAATTCATGGATAACTTAAGGTTCGTTTCGGCAAGCTCAACGAACTTCAAGATCCCTGAGCCTGCCGAAGGGTTTTTACGGCGGCAAATATAGAAATCTTAAAGCATCTAGTAAATGCTAATTATTCAAATAGACAGTAGATGCCCGCCTTCGCGGGCATGACAGCACCATGCTAAATTAAAATTTTTATAAAAGAGATGCGCTGTCATCCTGGAGCCTCTGCGAGGCGATAGGACCTACGAGCATGGCATTCCCTCGTGTGCGTACAGGGAGACTCTATTGTACAGACGCAAGTTCCGCCTTGGGGGCGTAATGCTTTTCGAGGTAAGCGCGCGCATCGGCAGGGGCAAGCGGCTTGCTGAAATAATATCCCTGAATCAAGCGGCAGCCTTCCTGTTTCAGGAATTCGAGCTGAGCTTCCGTTTCGACGCCTTCCGCAATCAAGTCCAGATTCAACGTACGGGCGATTCCCACCACCATACGGGCAAAAGAGGCATCTTCTTCGTCATCGGTCATATGGTCGATAAAGGACTTGTCCATCTTGAGCGTATGCACCGGGAAACGCTTCAAGTACGAAAGCGAGCTATAACCCGTTCCAAAGTCGTCGATTGAAATCTGGATGCCCATTCCCGAAAGCGCCTTCATGATTTCGACTGTCTTTTCGGCCTCGCACATGGCGGTATATTCGGTGATTTCAAGCTTCAAATTCTTGGGATTGAGCTTTGTTTGCAAAAGCACCTGGCGAATGTCATCGATCAAGCCGTCCTTCGCAAACTGCTTCGCCGAAAAATTAACCGCCACCTGGATGTCCGTGAAGCCTTCGTCTACCCACTTTTTAGCCTGGGAGCATGCCATATAAAGAATCTGCGCTCCAAGGGGAATAATAAGGCCGGTTTCTTCGGCAATGGGAATAAATTCAGCCGGAGAAATAAAGCCATTTTCGGCCTGATTCCAACGCACTAGCGATTCAAAAGCCACAATCCGATTTCCGTTCGCAATGTCTACAATCGGCTGGTAGAACATCACAAACTGCTGAGCCTGAATAGCCTTACGGATTTCAAATTCCAGCTTGTAAAGCTTCATCGCCTTTTCGCGGATACCGCCACAAGAGAACTGGATGCCTCCGTGATTTACGCCCTTTTTCATTTCGCGGAGACTTGCCGTCACATTCGCGAGCATATCTTCGACGCAATCGACTTCACGGTTCAGAGAAACAACCATCGACACGCCAATGTAAAGTTCGCCCGAATCCAGCTGAATCGGCTGCTTAACCGCATTGTGAATGCGGCGGACAATCGCCTTTACATCGCTATCGCCAGCAGAAGACTGGATGTCGTGCAAGATAATGGCAAAAACGTCGGGACCAATGCGCGCAATTGTATCGCCAGAACGGCTCTGCGACTTGATACGGTCCGCCACAATACGCAAGACACTGTCGCCCACGCTCACCGAGTAAGAAGTATTGATTGCGCCAAAGCGGTCGATATCGAGGAGGGCAACGGCAAACAGATAGTCAGGGCGCTGCAGGGCCAAGTCGACATTGATTTTCAGTTTTTCAAGGAAGAATTTGCGGTTATAGACTCCGGTAAGCGCATCCTGGTAGGCGTAATAGTAGCTTTGCCTTTCGTTAGCCTGCTTATCGGAATACTCATTGAGTGCGCCAATGACACGAATCGGATGACCGTCGCTATTGAGCTGCACATGTCCCGAAATCACCAGATGATTTTCACGGGAACGGCTCCTGATTAGCGACACATCGCAGCTGAATTTTTCGCCCGTACCAAGCGCCTCGTTAAGGAGTTCCTTGAAATGGTTCCAGTCGCTTTCGACAATACTTTCTTGCAGAACCATAAAGGAATCGTCAGCCTGGTTCATATCCGCCATCAGCATCTTGAGTGCCTTGTTGGACCAGTAGACCTTCCCCGTCACCACGTCAAAGGTCCAGAAACCGTTCGACGAAATATCGACCATCATCTGGAAAATTTCATCTTTTTCGACAAGGTCCTGCTTGAAATCGCGAATGGGAACCGCGGCGGTCGGCGGCGGGGCGATATTCACGTCATCACTCATGCGCTTTCGGTTCCCTATAATCGGGAAACGGTACAAAACCGCCACCACCACCAGGAACATATCGGCAAGAATATAGGGGATCGCCCAAAGGATATACGCCCGATTCGATAAAATTTCTGGAATAAAAGCAGCAAAGAAAATGCTAGCAATAATCAGCAGTAGTCGGAGAAATCTCTTTTCGTCAAATAATCGCATTTATACACCCAATTCATTTCAAATATATAACTTTTTACTTTTTTTAGTAAAGATTTTTTCAATATTTTTTTATTGCTCTTGAGAAATCCACAACAAAAAAAACGGACCCTAAAGAGGAATCCGTTTCTATAGTGCCAAAGGGACTCGAACCCTTGTTGCCGGCGTGAGAGGCCAGTGTCCTGGACCACTAGACGATGGCACCGTTTTTGCTGTATTCAGCTAGCCAATCAGGCGTCGCCAAATATAGCAAACAATCTTTATTTTGTCTACGCTCGATTAGTCTCTGTAGTAGAGATCGAGGTTGCTTTCGACAGCCGTCGAATTTTCGAGGTTGTTCACAAATTCGTTGAACAGGCTCATGGCAACATAGCTGGAGCTATTGGCCTTTTCGGTCTTGGCAGCGGCAGTCACGGCTTCTTCGTCAGGAACCTTCTTCGAAAGCACCTTCACCATCACGGCACCGTTATCGGTTGCGACCGGAGCAGTCCATTCACCTTCCTTGGCGTTTTCAAGAACCTTGGCAAGATGAGCGTTGCCGTAGCCAAAGCCAGGAACGTAACCGTCAACAGAGGCGGTCACCTTTTCGACGTTCACCTTTTCAATCTTGTTTGCGGCAACCGTAGCAGAATCGGCAGCGCTATCAGCCGGCAAGGCCTTCACCTTATCAGCAACGGAGCTCAGGTAGCTTTCGGCAGCGGCAGCAGACTTGTTGCGGAGAAGCGTGGACTTGATGCTATCGAAATACAGGTCAAGGCTACGTTCACCGGCCTTAAGATCCTTGGACTTGAGTGCAACGACAACCCACTTGTTGTTCTTCATGATCGGAGAAACCTTGCTGGCTTCGTCCGGAAGGTTTTCGTTCGGCCAGGCGTATGCGGCAAGACCCTTGAGGTAGCCGACACCATCGATATTTTCGCCACGGGAAATCCAGTTCGAAGTATGGGTATCGAGGTTCTGTTCCTTGGCGGCATCGGCAAAGCTCTTGCCGGCATCGACAGAAGCCTTCACCTTGTTCAGGATGCCTTCGAGGCTGTCGATCGTTTCAGAAGAGGCGTTCACGATCAAGAGGATGTGGCCAACCTTCACGAGGTCTGCGCCCGTAGAATCCTTGGACTTGCCGTAGCTCTTAATAATGTGGTAGCCGAAACGGGTACGAACCGGTTCAGACACGGCACCGGAATCAAGCTTGAAGGCGACATCTTCGAATTCCTTCACATACACGCCACGACCCACGTAGTTTTCGCTCAAGATACCACCCTTTTCGGCCGTACCCTGGTCTTCAGAAGAAATGCGGGCCATGTCTTCGAACGTCGTGGTCGAAGAAGAGTCGGTCAGCTGGTAGTAAAGCGTCATGGCGTATTCGCGGATACGGGCATCGTCACCGGCGGTAGCTTCGACCGGAAGGTAAGCGAATTCAAACTGAGCCATATCCTTCTTCACAAAGAAGCTGTCACGGTGGGCATTGAAGTAGCCGGCCACCATCACGCTATCCACGGAATTGTCTTCGACCTTGAAGTCAGCGTTAGAGGCAACCGCCACCTGCAGTTCGTAGTCAGCCAAACGACGGTTGACCGTCCAGTTCGCTTCGAGAGTCGTCGGATGCACCGAAGCCCCGACCAGCATCTGCAGTTGGCGCATCGGAATGGTGTTCACCTTCAGGTCTTCTTCGAACTGAAGCATCACGCCCCAGCGGAAAGCTTCGGGAGTCTTGAGCCAAGCGTCATATTCGTCCTTGTTGAAGGTAGAATCGGTCAGGAACTTCGGAAGGCTTGCAATGTAGGCCTGAGAACGCTGCATCAGGTCTTCCTGGCTAGTAGCCTGCTGCTGAATCATGTACAGGCGACGCTGGGCTTCCTGCACCAGGCGGGCGCGAACAGCATCGGGATTGCGGCTGAATTCAGATTCAAGTTCGGCCACCGAGGCGCTCAGTTCGGCATTTTCGAACTGTTCATTCAAGAGAATCTGGCGAACAAAGCTACGGAACACTTCGGTACGCAGCTGATTGTACTGTTCGTCTTCGAGATGCTGTCCCTGGTACTGGTTCTGCACGATATTCTTGATTCGGGAGTCGAATTCGGCATAAGTAATCTTCTTATCGTTCACAATACCGACCGGATAGCTGTGTCCCTGGTTGGGCACACGGTCCATGGCCAGAAGGCCCACCACGATACCCGCGGCAAAGATAACGATAATCCACTTGGCTTTTTCATTAATCCACGTTAACATAGAGTAGACTCCATAAAAATTTTGTCGGGCAAAATGTAGCAAAAAAATCCAAAATCTTTTATTTTGCATTCAAATAATGCCGAAATTGCGCTTTTTTTCTATCTATAGACTATAGAAAGACAAAGTTTACTCAACGGAGTTCAGTCATGTACGACATTTTGGTTTTGGGCGCAGGCATTTCTGGCTTGAGTGCAGCCCTTCACGCGGCAGAAAAAGGCCTTTCGGTAGTCATCCTCACCAAGGGAGCAAAACCGGACGGTTCATCGAACTACGCGCAAGGGGGAATCGCCACCGTTACCGAAAAGACAGACAAATTTGAATTCCACATTGCAGATACGCTCGAAGCGGGTGCAGGCCTTTGCAAAAAAGAACCCGTAAACATCCTTACCAAAAGCGGCCCGGCCACTATCCGCCAGCTCGTGAAATGGGGCGTACAGTTTACCCCCTCGCCCGCCGACCAGACGCAATTCGACCTTCACCTGGAAGGAGGCCACAGCCATCACCGCATTCTGCATGCGGCAGACCTCACCGGTAAAGAAATCATGCGCGCCCTCCTTGCAGAGCTCCACAAGCATGAAAACATCCACTATATCGAGAACTGCTATATCAAGGACCTGATTTGCAAGGGTGAAGGCAAGGAAAAACGTTGCATCGGTGCAAAGATAATTCACCAGAAGACGGGACTTGTCGAAAACCTCTACGCCAAGGCCTCTATTCTTTCTACTGGCGGTGCCGGTCGAATTTGGCAATACACTGTTTGCCCCCACGACAGCTGTGGCGATGGCATGGCGATTGCGGCACGTGCTGGAGCAGCTCTCCAGGACATCGAATTCATGCAGTTCCACCCCACGAGCCTCTATGCTCCTAGCCTCAAGAAACCGTTCCTGATTTCGGAAGCGGTTCGCGGCTTTGGCGGCATCCTTAAGAATTACAAGGGTGAAGAATTCATGAACCAGGTGCATCCGCTCCATTCGCTCGCCCCGCGCGACATTGTTGCTCGCGCCATTCACAGCGAAATGCAGCGCCTCGGCAAGCCGAACATGTTTATCGACCTTTCGGGCCGCACCCCGAAAGACATCAAGAGCCACTTTCCGCACATTTACGCAAAGTGCCTCGATGCTGGCATCGACATCACGAAGGAATGGATTCCGGTGGTGCCGGCGGCGCACTACATGTGCGGAGGCGTTTTGGTAGACACATGGTCCCGCACCGAAATCAAGGGACTTTACGCCTGCGGTGAAGTTGCTGCCACAGGTGTCCACGGAGCAAACCGACTCGCCTCGAACTCGCTTCTCGAAAGCGTCGTTTACGCTATCCGTGCAGTCGACAACATTACCGGAAGCGGGCTCTTAAAAGAAAAGATTACCGAAACAAAGTCCAGCAAGAAAGAAAAGGTTTCGTTCACGAAGTCCGCCTACTGGCGCAAGCGCAAGAAGATTCTGCAGGACATGATGTGGACTCACTGCGGAATCGTGCGCACGGTAGCAGGCCTCAACCAGGGACTCAAGGTTATCGAGGAACTTGAAAAGGATATCGACGAAGCTATCAAGAACAAGGAAACCGAGAACTTCTACTTCATCGAATTCCTGAACGCCCTCCAGGTTTCCAAGATGATTCTGACAGCAGCGCTCCACCGCAAGGAATCTCGCGGGCTGCACTACATTCTGGACTACCCGAATCTGGACCCCAAGACGAAGCACCATACAATCTATTTGGACGGGTTGAAATAAGAAAAGGAGATCCCCGCCTTCGCGGGGATGACAATAAAGAATGCCCGAAGCGAAGAATACAAAGCCCGCTAAGATTGGCGGATACACGCCGACGCAGGAACTGGGTTCCGGCGCTATGGGGCATTTATGGCTCTGCCATGACAAATCGCTAGACCGTATGGTAGTCGTGAAGCAGATGCAGCAGGACATCGAAGATAACGATGTGAACATTCGCCGTTTTATGCAAGAAGGCAATATCCTTGCGCACCTGAACCACCCAGCCATCACCAAGCCGTACGCCCTGTGGAAAGAAAAAGACGGCAAGCTTTCGCTCTCGATGGAATTTGTTCATGGGCTTACGCTTCGCCAGATTCTTGACAAAGTAAAGCAACCTCCGCTGTGGGTTGTTCTCGCCATTTTGCACGAAATTCTTTGTGCCCTGGGCGAAGCGCACCGCAAAGGGATTGTTCACCGCGACCTGAAGCCCGCAAATATCATGGTCGATAACGACGGACGGATTCATCTGCTCGATTTCGGCATCGCCCATACGGAAAACCCACTCAAGTTTAACAAGGGCGAAGACGCCGAACGTCTGACTCAAACGGGGGCGATTCTCGGAACCGTCACCTACATGAGTCCGGAACAAACCATTGGCGAAGAGGCCACACCGGCGTCAGACCTGTTTGCCGTTGGCATTATCGCCTGCGAACTGCTGATGGGCCAGAACCTTTTCCGAGGCGAGAATTTCAGCGACACCATTCAACGCATCCAGAAACTTCGCGTGACAGAAAAGGCGTTTGACAAGGAGCTTCCGCAACGGTTGAAGAAGCTGATTACAAAAATGCTGAACAAGGATCCGCGCAAAAGGCCCCTGACCGCCTTCGATGCGGCAGAAGAAATTTCCATTGTGATGCGAAATTATCCGCGCGACATGGTCCCTTACATGGCAACCTGGATTTATGCCATCAAGGATTCTATAAAGCAAAAGACTGACTCGATTGACGACACGCTTTATATGACACCGCCCACATACCCCACCCACATCAAACGCTACCTAATGCAGGGAGCAGCCGCAGGGATTGGACTTGGTGCCTTAATCTGTTTTTTATTGACTCATTTTTTATAAAATAAATCTATGAACGCTATTGACATCGTAAGCCTCGTCCTCATCCTCTTTTTCATGCTCATAGGAATATGGCACGGTTTTCTGCGTGGCATTTTCCGCCTGCTCGCCTGGGCGGCAGCCATTGGGGGCGCTTATTTTGTAAACAGCCATTTTTCGCAAACGATTTCTGAAACACTCCAAACCAGCGCATTTTCGACAACGCTCGTCTGCATTTGCATCGGTTTTATCATTCCCTTCTTGACCTTACTTTTTATAAGTCACATGGTCAACAAGGCCATTACGGGAACCGCAGCAGGCAAGGTCGACCGCGTTCTCGGAGGCATTTTCGGCGTACTCAAGGCATTGCTTATTTGCTTTGTGCTGCTCACCATTTTGCACATGCTCCCCTTTGGTGGTGTTGTCGAAGAAACCCGCAACGATTCTATTGCCTACGCCGCCTATAAAGGAAGCCTAGAAGCAATGGGTTATTCTTCGGAACCAGTCGACTTAGTGGGAGTCGCCGAACGAAAAGCAACGGAATTCACCAAGAACATGGCAGACAAGGCCACTGAAAAAGCGACAGAAGTCGCAAAGGAAGCCGCCGAGAAAGCAACCGAAAAGGCTGCAGAAGCGGCAAGCAACATTGTGAAAGAAGCTACAGACAAGGCGCTTGATGCGGCACAGGATGCAGTCCAGGAATCTGTCGACAAAATGCAAGATAAAGAATAGGGCTTTATTTTACGCCCCTTTCACGCATCAATTGATTCCCTAGTAACTAGTAACTACGAACTAATAACTATATTTACGCCCACTATGTTTTCACAGCTGACTGACTCTCTAGAATCTACTCTCAAGAACCTGCGCGGGCAGGGCAAGCTCACCGAAGAAAATGTCGCCGAATCGCTGCGCGAAGTGCGCCGTGCGTTTCTCGAAGCCGACGTGAACTTCAACGTGACCCGCGATTTCGTAAAGGCCGTCAAGGAAAAGGCCATGGGCTCCGAAGTGCTTACCTCGGTGACCCCCGGTCAGCAGATTGTGAAAATCATCCACGACGAACTCGTGGCCGTGATGGGTGGCGAAACCAAGGAAATCAACCTTTCGGGCCCCGCTCCGGTGGGCATCATGATGGTCGGTCTGCAGGGTTCCGGTAAAACAACCTTCGCCGGCAAGATTGCCCTCTGGATGCGCAGCAAGAAAAAACGCAAGCCGCTCCTGGTGGCCGCCGACGTGTACCGCCCCGCCGCTATCAAGCAGCTGCAGGTACTCGGCAAGTCAATCGGCATTCCCGTTTACGACGAAGGCCAGGGAAATCCGGTCGAAATCATCAAGCACGGTTACCAGTACGCCAAGGATAACGGATTTGACCTGGTGATTTACGATACCGCAGGCCGTCTGCAGATTGACGAAGAATTGATGCAGGAACTCGAAAAGGCCCGCGACGCCGTTCACCCGGACGAAATTTTGTTCGTGGCCGACGCCATGATCGGTCAGGAAGCGGTGAACGTCGCCGAAACCTTCTGGCAACGCCTCTCGTTTACCGGCGTTTGCCTTTCGAAGATGGACGGTGACACCCGCGGCGGTGCGGCGCTTAGCATCAAGAAGATGACGGGCGTGCCTATTTGCTTTATCGGTGTCGGCGAAAAGCTCCCCGAAATTGAACTGTTCCACCCCGACCGCATGGCCAGCCGAATTCTCGGCATGGGCGACGTGGTTAGCCTCGTGGAAAAGGCGCAGCAGGTTATCGACGAAAAAGACGCGAAGGACCTGAAGAAGAAGATTCTCAACAACACCTTCGACCTGAACGACTTCTTGAACCAGCTGCGCACCATCAAGAAACTCGGCCGCATCAAGGACATCCTGAGCCTGATTCCGGGCCTGAACAAGCTCCCCATCGACCAGATTGACGAAAAGGAACTGGTTTACGTGGAAGCCGTACTCAGCTCCATGACCCCGAAAGAACGCAAGAAGCCGCAGATTCTGGACGGTAGCCGTAAGGCACGCGTAGCCAAGGGTTCCGGTACCGAAATCGGTCGCGTGAACGCCGTAATCAAGCAGTACGAGACCATGAAGGAAATGTTCAAGAAGGTGGGCGACATGGCCCGCAAGCAGAACAACGGTGGCCAGGTGGGAAGCAACTACACCCCGCCTAAGGACAAGAAGAAAAAGAAGAAGAAATAGGAGATGCCCGCCGGAGTTTATCCCGGCCTGCGAGCCGGGACCAGCATAACATCAATGATTCTCTAACTTGCTCAAGTCAGTAGAGAGCATTTTCCAGAGGCGGGACGCGAAAGGTTCCGCCCATTCTTTTTCAGGAGCCACACGACTGGTGGTCGCTGCCGTAAATTCTGAATATACCAAGAACACAAGCTCGCCGTAGCGGGCATCCCAGAGCGTCCAGAGCGTCTGCCAGGTGTAGCCACCACTCTTGCCCAAGTCTGTATCCATACGCACATTCAGCACGACAGGAATCGAAAGGTAACGCAGTTCGTAGCGGCTTGCCAAGGCATTCAGCAGATTCTTGAAATCCTTCGAAAGTTCACGGGAAATATCTTGCTCTACCCCGTCGCGTTCCAGCCACGGGCTCATGTCACTTAGCTTTTTGCCATCAGCAAAGACGGACGTGAGCAACATCTTTGACAAACTATCAAGATAAGAAGAATCCGCATCCGGAAGGCGCATACCCGGAAGCATCAGTTCGCGGCGCATCTTGGGGAAAGCCTTCACCATCAGGGAATCTTCGATACGGGCTAAGTCAAAATCAAGAGCATCGGCGCTGAAACTATGGCAGAACTTACACTTTTGAGGGCGTTCCGCCTTGATCGAAAGCGCCGGGAACACCCCCCACACCGCCGAGGAATCCATGCGACTGTAGGCTTTCTTGTTCCACTCGCGATAGATTTTTTCATCGGATATTTTGAGTTCGATATCGCCGCGGGTTCCACATTCCTGACACGGAGCATCTTTCATGCTGGAATCGCCAGAGACATCTTCGGAACCGCCCTGGCTACCGGCACAGCTCAGAAGCACACTGCAGCAAAACGACAACGCAAGAACAAAAGAAGACTTTGAAAATTTCATACTCGGAAAATAGTAAAAAGAATCAAGCACAGCCCCACCCCTTGCCCCATTTTACATATTTTGGTATCTTTACGGTACGCCATCGACGACCCGGAAAAACCTTCCGACAGCCGCCAGACGAGAACGGAGACGGACGCGCGGATTGTATCTGCGAACCGCCCCCGACCTACAAGGCAAAATTAGGCAGAACGATGGACATCAAGATTCTACAGCAGCCCGACGACGTTACCTGCGGGCCGACTAGCCTCCAGGCGGTCTACAACCACCTCGGCTACAAGATTTCTCTAAAGCAACTGATTTCTGAAATTGAATTTTTGGAAGACGGCGGAACGCTGGGCGTTTTCCTCGGAATCGACGCGCTCAAACGTGGATTCAAGGTGACTATTCATTCGTATAACCTGACGCTTTTGGACCCCACCTGGAGCGAGCTTTCCATGCCGGAACTGAAGGCTAAGCTTGAACTTTTGCACAAGGCGAAGCACGCCCCCAAGCTCCGCAAGGCTATTGAGGCATACATCCGCTTTATCGACTTGGGCGGAACCGTGGCATTTTCTGACCTGCGTGTAGCCATGTTCGAAAAGTACTTCAAGAAAGGCGTGCCCGTTCTGTGCGGACTTTCGGCAACCTACCTGTACCGCAGCATGCGCGAATTCACCGGAGCCGATGACAAGTCCGTCTTCGACGACATTCACGGCGAACCCATGGGGCACTTCGTGGTCGTTTACGGCATTGACGACAAGAAACAGTTCTTGGTCGCCGACCCCGACGGCACCAACCCCCTCCACAAGACTCCTTACTACAAGGTGGACAAGTTCCGCCTGCTCCACAGCATCTTGCTTGGCGTCATGACCTACGACGGCAACGTGCTTGTTATAGAGAATAAGAAATAGGATCATGAAAAAGTTAATCGTTGTAAACAATCCCAAGCACTGGAAGTTACACGTTCCGGGCATCGATATCATTTCGGCACAGGACTACCTGATTTCGAGCAAATACACTAACGAACGCAACTTGCGCGTATTCAACCTTTGCCGCGATTACAACTACCAGAGCAAGGGCTACTATGTTTCGCTCCTGGCTGAAGCCCGCGGACACAAGGTGATTCCGGGCGTCAAGAATATGCGCGACTTCAAGGCTCCGGCGGTCATCAAGCATATCTCCGACGAAATCGACAATCTGATCCAAAAGAGTCTGCACAAGCTCACTGGCACCGAATTCGTGCTTTCGATTTACTTCGGTCAGAACGTGAGCCCGCAGTACCTGGAGCTTTCACAAGAACTTTACCGTTTGTTCCAGGCTCCTCTGCTGCGCGCAAAATTCGTGTTCAAGCAGAAGTGGTTTATCCAGAGTATTCGTCCAATTTGCGTGGATGAAATTCCCGAATCGCACATGGAATTCGTCGACAAGTTTGCGCAGGAATACTTCGAGAAAACGCGCTATGCTTCCAGTAAGGAAGAAGATTACCTGTACGACTTGGGCATTCTCACGAACCCCGACGAAGTCGAGCCGCCGAGCAATGCACAGGCCATCCAGAACTTTATCAAGGCCGCCGAAGAAACGGGATTCCGCGTGGAGATGATTACCAAGAAGGATTACCCTCGCGTTGGCGAATTCGACGCCATTTTTATCCGCGAAACCACAAACGTGAACCATTACACTTATAGCTTCGCTCGCCGTGCGCAGTCGCAGGGAATTGCAGTAATTGACGACCCCGACAGCATCCTGCGCTGCTCCAACAAGGTTTACCTGCAAGAACTCATGCAGGCCGCCAAGATTCATTCACCGAAGACGATTATTGCACACGCCGAAAACCGTCACACGCTCGCGAAGGAAATCGGATTCCCCATGGTGATTAAATCGCCGGATTCGAGTTTCTCCATGGGCGTAAAAAAGGCGACCAACAAGGAAGAACTCGAGCAGATCCTCGACGAAATGTTCCAACACAGCGACTTGCTGATTGCACAGGAATTTACGCCGACGGAATTCGACTGGCGCGTGGGCGTACTCGACGGCAAGCCGCTCTACGCCTGCAAATACCACATGGCCAAGGGCCACTGGCAGATTTACAACTGGGAAAGCAACGACAAGCAAAGCGAAGAATTTTCGGGCAAATGCGAAAGCGTACCGATTGAAATGGTACCTCACGGAATCGTGAAAACCGCACTCAAGATTTGCAGCCTGATCGGCAACGGCCTCTATGGCGTCGATTTGAAGGAATGGCACGGTCACCCGATTGTGATTGAAGTGAATGACAATCCGAGTATTGACGCGGGCATTGAAGATGGCGTGGGCAAGAGCAAGGTTTACCTCGCCATCATGAGGTCGCTGCGCCATCGCATCGAAGACCGCATGAACGCCGCGCAACATAAATTGCAACAGCACGAAAGGGAATGGTTTTAGAAGCAGTAAACAGTATGCAGTGGTTAGGGCGTAGCCCGTAAACAGGGCGGCTTCGCCGCAATTATAAAACCTAATCACTAACCACCAACCACTAACCACTATTTTTTATGACAAACTACAAACTTTGGCAACGTTACGGCATCGAGATGGAGTACATGATCGTGGATCGTGATACTCTTGATGTACTCCCCCGCGCTGATGTCCCGCTTGGAAAAGACAAGAACGGCGAACAGCTTTCGGACGTGGAGCACGGGCCCATTGGTCTTTCAAACGAGTTGGTGAGTCATGTGCTGGAATTCAAGTGCGCAGAACCTGTCGATAGCCTGAAGCATTTGGGCAAGACATTCCATCATGAAATCTTGAAGGCGAACGAATCGCTCAAGAGCATTAACGCGATGCTTTTGCCGACGGCAGCCCACCCCTTTATGGATCCCGCCGTGATGCAGCTTTGGCCCTACGATTGCTTGGACATTTACCAGGCTTACGACCGCATTTTTAATTGCAAAGGTCACGGTTGGGCGAACCTGCAATCGACACATATCAACCTTTCTTTTAACGGCGATGAAGAATTCGGGAAACTGCACGGAGCAATCCGAGCCCTGTTGCCGCTGATCCCCGCCATTGCGGCATCGAGTCCATTCCTCGACAGCAAATACTGCGGATTCCTGGATGGCAGAATCGAAACCTATCGTCACAATCAAGAGAAAATTCCGAGCATTACCGGCAAGGTAATTCCCGAAGCGGTCTTTACCTACAAGGATTACGAAGAGCAGATTTTCAATCGCGTGAAGGCCGATATTGCTCCTTACGATCCGGAACATTTGCTGAACCATTTCTTCTTGAATAGCCGCGGGGCTATCGCCCGCTTTGATCGCGGGGCCGTAGAAATTCGCCTCGTGGACATTCAGGAATGCCCCGATGCAGACATTGCGATTGCCGAATGGGAAGTCGCTGTACTCAAGGGCCTTGCAGAAGGCGCTTTCGCAAACGAAAAGGAAATTCGCGCTCTCGACACCGACGCTCTTGCCAAGATTCTGCTCGCGACTACGAAATCCGCCGAAAAGACCGTGATTAGCGACCGCAATTACCTGAAAATTTGGGGAAATTACGCGAGCGAAATTACCGCCGGCGAACTCATCCAGAAAATCACCGACCGTGTAAAAGCTAAAATCAGCAGCCACTCGCAGGAACTTCTGCAGAAGATGTTCAAGCGCGGCACACTCGCCAGCACTCTCGTCAAGAATGTCGGCGCAAATCCCGACCACGATGACTTCGTGTACGAATACGGAAAACTCGCCCACTGCCTCGCGGAAAACAAGCTGTACGGAACGGAAGAATAAGCGGAGTCATCCTGAGCGGAGAGGCGATGCCTCGTAGTCGAAGGATCTCAATAGCTCTAGGCTGTTTTCAATGTAAATTTTTCTTATGTTGGCAACCTGTTAGTTGCTGCAAACACTTGATTGCAAAATTCGCCCATTTTCAAAAATGGGCATTTTTTCTTTGTAGATTTGCTCTCCTGAACTTGATGGAGTTGAATCTATGACAAAAAGATTTTCGCACGATTCGTATGCTCGCTCGGTGCTGAAGGATCCTGTTCGCACAGCGGAACTTCTTCGCCTTGCATCTCGTAAAAACAGTAACCTTGCTCAGTTTCTTGCAACGGTGAATCTCGACACTTTACAAGAAATTTCCGAAGCATTCAGCGACACGGTTACCCACGGTGACGGCGATTTGGCATTCACCGTAAAGATTGCAAGTGACGAGCCGAAGCAAGCTGAACTTCTTGTCGGCTTTATCGAAGAACACAAGAGCTATCCCGATTCGGGAATCATTCCGCAGTTGGTAAAGTACTGGTTTCAGATTATGTTCCGCAACCAGAAGAACATCCCGACCGTCGCTGTCGTTCTCTACAACGGAAAGGACCCCTGGCACATCGAAAAGGAGGTAATGTACCCGAACTATCCCGAATACTATCACAAGATTGGATTGCCCTTCCTGTTGGAAGTCGTTGACGTAAGCGATATTTTCAAGGACGAGGAAATTCCGCAGATTTCGCCAAAGATCGCGCTTGCGCTGGTCGCTTTGAAGTATGTTTTTAATGGGGAAAAGCTCAAAAAACATCTGAAGGCCGCCATGGCCGGGCTTAAGTCACTCCCCCGCGACGAGGCAGAAGAATTTTTGTCCCAAACATTTGTATATTTAAAGCAGTGGTTCAACGGCGAGGCCAAGGAGCAGTTTAAAATGGATTTCAAGAAGTGCAGCGAAGTTTACGGCTACAAGTCCATCGCCGAAGTTGAAGAAGAAGAAAACGAGGCCAATCTTCAGAGTATCGCCATTGGTTTGCTAGAAGATGGCGTTCCCGATGACGTTATTATGCGCCGATTCAACTTCACGCACGAAACCATTATTAAGCTCAAAGCCCAAATTGCCAAAGCCACCTGTTCTGCATAAGTTCTTCTAGGGCAACGATATTTCAATCGGGAGAAAACTCCCAAGAGTACGTGTTTGAGCTAATGTCATGACAAAAAGGAATTATTTTTCGTTTGAGTCTTTATTCATTTCAATCACAAATAAATCATATTTTATGATTTACAAATCACTCTACCTTTTTTATTGACATATAATCATCATCTAATTCTTGAGCACGTTTAATAAATTTTTGGACATTATCCTTATTCCACTGATTACAAACAACAACATCAGCGCCTTCAACCACGAGTACATCTTTTAAATTACAGAACCACCTTTTTTCATCATTCGCTTTTGCATCGGACAAATAATTAACAACGCCAAAGGAGCCCTGCAAGCCCCTGTTAAATTTAGCTTGCAAATCGTTAAATTTAATCTTTGGATTTTTTAACACAAAATCTCTAACAATTTCTAGAACAAGACGATTTTTAGCATATTTTTTTCCATTCCATATATATTTCGTGTAGTCCCTTGACAACTTCTGCGGTCTAAATATATCTGTAAAAACAAACGTATCTGTTCCGTTTTTAAAACGACGTAATTCAATTCCAAAAACAGGAATTTCAACAGAATTTTTATCCAAAAGACTATTTGTCACTTTATAATCATCTATCAATTTTGTTTTCACATCAAGCGAAACATCTTCTGCCGCAAGGATACCTATAATTTTTTTATTTTCTAGTGGAAGATGAACTTTTTCATTTAATTTCTGCAAATTTTCAGAAGACAAAGACTCAAGATAATCTTTCAGTTGCGACTCTGCAACATCATTTATAGATTTAAGTTTCAATTCTATTACCGCCAAGGTCTCATTATTATAATTTGCAACAATGTCAAGACGACCATTACTTCGTTTTCGACCTTTAGATAAATGACATTCACATTCCATATATTCAGGCGCAGGAAAATTTTCATCTTGAAAGTCTAGGACTTCTTCGTTTTCAAGTAGAAAACTTTCCATTGCCAATTCTTTGGTGAAAGGAAAATTTTCTAAACGACAATTATTCAGAACAGCTTTTTTAACAAAATTCATTTTTACTCTCTTATCAAAAGTATCTTAGTTTGTTAAAACTCAGTCCATTACACAACGAATTGAGGACCCGTAGATCTTGTGGAAGCCGCCGCTGAGACTCGCAAAGTCCGCAGCCAAGCACCAATTGTTGGCGTAATAGATATTGACTTCAGTTGCACTCCAGAAGTAGGCGCGCTTGCCGACTTCGGGGAAATAGCCATTTTCGTAGTAGCCAACAGGGAGCGCCGAGAACCCGTAGGCGTCGGTCGCATCGGGCCAGTTCGCCACGCCCTTTGCCTGCATCGCATAGGGGCTGCTACCCATGGCGGAATAAAGCGTATTCCATTCGCTGCTGCTGGGTAGGTGCCAGCCTTCGGGGCAAATTCCACGGACTGTGCCAGTAAGTCCACAAGTCTTTTCTTTGCCACATTCTTCTTCGGTTTTGCCTACCGCCGCCGCCCACGTATAGAGTCGACCGTACTTGGCACAGCTATCTGGTTCATTTTTATAGCAGAAACTTTGGCCTTCGACTTCGTAGTTCAGGTTCTCTGCCATCCAGTTCTGGGTCTTGATGCCGATGGTCTTGTAGGTCTTGCCGCCATAAGTCAATGTGCCTACGTTCAGATTTTCAAAATCATACTCCCAGCCTTTTGCACTACATTTGTAATAGGAATACTGTTTGTGAGGGATATATAGTTCACCAGAATTATGGCTTGTGCACCCCTTGCCATAACTGATTTCCGTGCTATTAGCCATCCTAAACTTACCATTATCGCACACATATACAGTATCAGTAACATTGCCAGAGAACAGAGTTCCATCTTCAGAACAAGTCTTTTTGTAGGTGTCCTTTTCTAGTGTAGTTGCATACCGCCAAGCCTTCTTACTCATTGCGTAGATGTAATAGACGGATGAATTAATTTGTCCCTTACGAACTTCGCCATCAAAATCACCAGCACCCCACCCCAAGGTATCTTTTTCGATATCCGTAGCAGCACGCCATCTGTACAAACTAGCGTCATCGCAGATAAAGCGGATTTTGTTAGCCGCATCCGTATAAGAGGTCGCATAATATTTCTTAGAGTCTTTATTCGGAACGTGCTTAACCAAGCCCACGCGAACACTATCGCTGCCGCACACGCCAAGGCCAAGCTGTTCGCTCCAGAACCTGCGGACAAACTTTTCGAAGTCGGGAACGTTTCCGCCACCGAGGCCCCAGCCCTTCACGTTGCTGCGGAAGGTCGCAAGCTTACTTTTCGAAGTTGAAACATTC
Organism: uncultured Fibrobacter sp.; assembly: GCF_947166265.1. Classification (NCBI taxonomy): domain Bacteria; kingdom Pseudomonadati; phylum Fibrobacterota; class Fibrobacteria; order Fibrobacterales; family Fibrobacteraceae; genus Fibrobacter; species uncultured Fibrobacter sp. The sequence continues at coordinate 99,351 of NZ_CAMVDO010000003.1, forward strand.
GAATCAATCGTGGCTACCCAGTCGGCAATTTCAGCTTTCTTTGCCGCATTATCCCAGGTGCCGTCTTCGGCCAAATCGTTTGCCATATTCGTCAACAGCACCGAAAGTTCGGTTTCGCTGGAATCCCGTTGCAAAAGAATCGAAATGGCAAGGAGGGCAGCATCGGCGTCCGTCTTCCCGAACACATCGAGGTCTTCGGATTCCGCCTTGATTTGGCTCGCATCGATATGGAACGCCGCGAGAATTTCAGCCTGCGCCTGTCGTTTGGCTGCCCGCACCGTCATCTTTTCTTTCGTCACCAAGTAATACACACGTTCTTTTTCGAGGTGCGTCAGCAGGTTCACGTTTGCGGATTTACGCATAAGCATATTGGTGTAAGCCTGCAGCTGGATTGACGTATTTGTCGGTTGCCCCGTGATCTCGTTACGGTACTTACCATCTACAACAAGCAAGGCGTATTGGCTCACCAAATTACGCGAGTTAAACTTGTAGCGGCCATCATCACTTGTGATTTCACTCGTAAAGTTACCGTTCGTCTGCTTCAGGGTGCGGCCATCCGTAAGTTCATACAGATAGACCCTCGAACCCGTCAGGAAAGGTCCCTTCTGCGAATAGCCCGCCAAGGAATCCAGCGAAATCGCAACCTTCTCGGAGTCCAGTTCCAAAGTATCGCTAGAAGTCGTGTCTACAACCGCACCACCGGTTCGCAAGTTCAAAGTCATCGACTTGTCGCCGCACTTGATAGTTGCCGAAGAATCCGTCTGAGCGGCAATAGAACAACCAACACCATTTTTGCCATCGGTTCCGTTTTTACCATCGGCCCCCGCATCACCCTTGTCGCCCTTCGCGCCATTTAGCACCACGCCAATGCTGTCGCCGTTGCAAACGATCTTGATCCCCGAGCCATCCTTAAGCTCCTTGGTCGTGCAACTGAAATCTCCGCCATTCAAGTAGACTGTATCGCCCGCCACAACTACCGTATCACCCGCCAAGAACACGGTATCCTTCGCGGACTCCTTAGTCGCAAACCACTTGCCGTCTACGCAGACGCGTACCGAAGATTCCCCTTTCACAAGCGCCTGTTCGCCCTGATTGTCCTTGGTGCATTTGGGAAGATCCTTGACCGACTCGACAATTTCCGTGCCGCCACTCGCCACTTCTACGATTTTTTCGGTGGTAGTGTTTTCGCCACAAGCCGTGAGGAGGATTGCAATAAAGATTGCAGCAAGAGATCCTTCGACGCAACGGCCCTTCGACAAGCTCAGGGACCTTAATTGTGAAAATCCCATAGCAGAGTTCAAAGATGATATGGTAAGGGGTAACTTTGATACAATGGGGCGAACGATTTTCATCATCGGATAATCCTCAAGTTATTGCAGGGGAAAAAATTTATTTCGAATATAGCTTATTTTACACATCGTTCTTTAAGACTCATTTTTTATTTCTAATTTTCTAGGAGTAGACAACTATTAGAATTCCATGTATGGTCAAAAAGAACGAACAGACTGAATCGATTTTGATGCTTACTTGCGAGCATGCGAGCAACAATTTGCCCGCAGTATTTAAAAATGCAGTTCCTGCAGAAATATTGAAGACTCACCGCGCCTACGACATCGGAGCCGTTCAAGTTTTCCGCAAGCTGGTGAAATTTGCGAAGCCCGAATTCTACAGCGAAGGGAAATATTCGCGGCTGTTCGTGGACTTGAACCGAACCCTTACCAACAAGAGTGCCTTCAGCGATTTCTATAAGCAACTTGAAGTCCGCGACAAAGCCGCAGCGGAAAAAGCGAAAGCACAAGCTACCGCCTATTGGACCGAATATCGCGCCGCGATTGAAAATTACGTGGAAGCTACACTTCGGCATGGTTCGCTTCGGTCCTTCAACAAGCTTTCCGGCCCTTCGACAAGCTCAGGGACCTCAAAGCCAAGCATAGTACACCTAGGCATTCACAGTTTTACGCCGGAATTGAACGGCAAAGTCCGCAACACCGACATCGGAATTCTCTACGACCCGAGTCGCCCGCAAGAACGCGCCTATGCAAACGTCATCAAGGCAGAAATCAAGCGACTCTACCCCGCCATGAAAGTACGATTCAACTACCCGTACAAGGGCTCTTCCGACGGCCTCACCACAACGCTCCGCAAGAAATTCGGCCCGCAATACGAGGGAATCGAGATTGAGATAAATCAGAAGTTATTGAGCTATGAGCGATGAGGTCGGCGCAAAGCGCCTTTGAGCTCGTTTCACTTTGAGTCTTCTAAACAAAAAAGTTCTAGGATTATTCCTAGAACTTTTTCACTCAAAGGCTCCCTTCGGGGAGCCGTGCTCATACCGACTACAAGCAATGAGCTCTCAGGTCTTCGTCGCTCAAGGTGCTGAGGTATGCAGGCGGAACGTCGAGAACGGTCTTACAACCGGTCTGACCGTTAGCCTTCATACGCAGCGCTGCGCGGGCGTAAGCCACGAGAACGCTCGTCGTGAATTCCGGGTTGGAATCGAGCTTGAGGCTGTATTCGATCACATGCGTGTGTTCCTTGTTCATGCCGGTCTTGCCGGTACGGATCACGAAACCACCGTGAGCGAGGCCGCTGTGGTTCTTGTTGAATTCTTCTTCGCTGATGAAGTTGACCGTGGTGTCGTATTCATCAAAATAGTTCGGCATCGTCTTGATGGCGTTTTCGATGTAGGCCTTGTCGGCACCTTCTTCAGCAACCACATAAACGAGACGAGTGTGCTTCTGACGAGTGGTGAGTTCCGGCATGGAACCGCTACGCACAGCTTCGAGAGCGGATTGCACCGGGCAGGTGTACTGCTTCGCGTTCTTCACACCCTTGATACGGCGAACAGCGTCGCTGTGGCCCTGGCTAACGCCCTTGCCCCAGAACGTGTAGTCCTTGCCTTCCGGAAGGATGGACTGAGCATACACGCGGTTCAAGCTGAACATACCCGGGTCCCAACCGACAGAGATCATAGCAATCTTGTTTGCGCCCTTGGCAGCAGCGTCAACAGCAGCGAAGTGCTGCGGAATCTTGGCGTGCGTGTCGAAGGAGTCGATCACGTTGAACATAGAAGCGTACTTCGGGGTGAGCACCGGCAGATCCGTAGCAGAGCCACCGCAGATGATGAGCACGTCCACCTTGTCCTTCCAAGCTTCCATTTCAGAAACGTTCAACACCGGAACGCCAGCCGTCTGAATCTTGACCGTAGAGGGGTCACGACGAGTGAAAACAGCGACGAGTTCCATATCGGGAGCCTGCTTCACAGCGCATTCCACGCCGCGACCGAGGTTACCGTAACCGAGAATAGCAATCTTTGCCATAATAATATCCTTGTTAAAAATTTTTGCGTAGAAAATATAGGAAAAGTGGTTAGTGGTTGGTGGTTAGTGGTTAGGGATGCGAGAGAAATTCATATCAAATTGGTAGGGGGAAGGCTCCCCCTCGGCGGCACTGCGTTGCCACCTACCCCCTCGCCTAAGGGGACACCCCCTAAAACCCCCGGCCTCATAGCTCCCAATCTTCTTTTTTTATACAACGAAGAGAATAGTAACCATTGGATGTGGATATAGTATTTTTTTCTTCTTTGTTGGTTAAATCAACATCAAACAACTTCATACTTCCATACAAATCGTATGTTGAAGTAATCCATTGTCTATATCTTCCCAAATCGTGAAAAATGTACCCTATGGGCTCGCCTGTACTTGGATTTTCTTTAACATAAGCCATTCCGCCAAATAAAGAAACGTCCATACATTCGCTATTTTTGAAATGTTTGAGACCATCCATTTGATCAACGATTTCATTCCATTCAGCCAAGGTGGGAACGCGCCATCCATGGGGACAAATGGAATCAATGATATCTAGGTTAAAAGTTCCGAAGTTTTTTTGTTTATCGTTCATATACTGTACAGAATACAGCCTTCCATAGATGTCGCAATTGCTTTGCTGTTCATCATAGCAAGTGCTAGTTTCCGCTGGGTAATTCAGGTTTTGGTCCATCCACACTCTATCGCCAATGGTGATGTATTTATACACTTGACCATCTCGAACATCTTGGAATGTTCCACGCCCGCTTTCTGGACATACTTCAGATGCATCGAAACTGGAGGATGAGTCTGTGCAAGCGGTCATTAATTCCAAGCCCGCAAGCAACACAAGTAAGAAATTATTCTTTTTCATTTTTCTAAATAATCTTGAGGTTGCCGATTTAAGCAACTAAATTCCTGTGCTGCCAAATCCGCCACGGTCGGCACCTTCAAGAACACCTTCTTCGAAGGTGAGCGTTGGTTGGATTTCCATGATGCGGAACTGAGCGATGCGGCTCCCCTTTTCGATTACCACGTCACGGGTGGCATAGACAGGCATTTTCCACCAGTCGTTTGCACCACAGTAGCTAGAATCGACCACGCCCACCGAATTCACCTGCAAAATGCCAAAATTCTTGAAAGTGGAGCTGCGCGGGGCAATGTGCGCCTCGTAGCCTTCAGGAAGCTTCATCGCCACCCCCAGATGAATCAAGCGGAACTCGCCCGCCTTGAGCGTCACGGTCTCTGCCGCGGCGAGGTCAATCCAGTCGGATTTGCCGCCAACGTAAGTGAGTTTCGGTATGGAATCGTCGAGATACTGAATTTTAATCGTCTGAAAAGGCATATTGCAAATATAAAAAAAGGGATAATATTCCAAATTGGAATAATTGTTTCGAGAAAAAAATGAGTTAAAAGACAAAAAAATGTACCATTTCCAAAAAAAAGTGATAGATTTTGTTTATAAAAACAAACAAACGCTATTTTACCATATTTTGAAGGAGAAAATATGAAAAATCTGTTTTTGAAGGTACTCGGCACCTCCCTGCTGTATGCAGCAACGACATTTGCACAGTCGGCAAACGAAATCGCCAAGAAAGTCCACGACTTGCCCAGCGGAAAGACCTCTTCTGCCACCATTTCGGTCACCCTGATCGACAAGAACGGCAAGACCCGTAACCGTGAAATCGCCTCTTACACCATGAAGGACGGTACGACCGACAAGACAGTTCTCGTGTTCAAGACGCCTCGCGACGTGGCAGGCATCAGCTACCTCACCTACGACTATCCCGACAAGGCCGACGGCTCCACGGTCGATAGCGACAGCTGGATTTACCTCCCTGCCATGAAAAAGGTGCGCCGCGTTTCCGGCTCCAGCAAGGACGACGATTTCCAGGGTACGGACTTTACCTACGATGACTTGGGTAACCGCAGCCTTTCCAAGGACAACTTTACGATTCTCGGCGAAGAAAAGGTGAACGGACTTGACTGCTGGATTCTGGAAGCCAAGGCAAAAGACACGAAAGCGAAAGTGAGCCGTCGCGTTTCATGGATTGACAAGAAAACCTACGTGATGCAGAAAGGCGAATTCTACGACAAGCAGAACCGCCTGCAAAAAACGCTCACCTGCGAAAACATCAAGCAGGTCAACGGGTACTGGACCACGCTAAAAATGACCATGACCAACGTGCAGACCAACCACAAGACCGTCTATGAAATCAACAACCTGAAATACGACGAAAAAGTGAACGAAAGTTACTTTACCGTGAGCGCATTGGAACGCGAACAGGTCAAGTAGATTTCATCAGGAGGGATGAATCATGAATGTCGCGAGGCTTAATCAATTCTTCGGCAAAGTTGGTCGCTTTCAGTTGCGCCATCGCATCAAAATCCTTATCGCTCTTCTCGTCGTTACGGTCATTTGCAGTTCCGGCTTAAGTCAATTTGCGCTTGCCACCGGAGAAGCAGACTGGTTCAGCGAAACCGATGACATCACGCGAAACACAAAGAAATACGAAGATACCTTCGGAAACCTGAATGGAGTCGGAGTTCTTCTTGTAATGCAGGGCGAAGGCGATGTCTTTAGCGAAGAAATGCTGCACGTCATCGACAAAATCGGGACCCGAATGAAGGACGAGATCCCGTTTGCCGACCGACTCACCTCGATTATCGACGTCGACATTCCTGTCGGCAACGAAGAAGGTTTCGAAATCAAGAAACCTTACGAAAACGGCATTCCATCAGATTCTGCAGAGCTTGCCAAGGCGCGCGCACTCGTCATGCGCGGGAGCGAAAATACGAACGCCCTCATCAACGCGCTTGTAAGCGACGACGGACGCGAAACATGGATTTCCCTTTCGTTGCTCCCTTTCAACGAAAAGAACCTTGACAAAAGATTTAGCGACGAATCGGATGATTACGCCGTCAACGTCGGCTACAAGCTGATGGAGATTATCGAAAGCGAAGAATTCCAGAACAAGGGTTTCAAACTCTATGGCGGCGGAATGCCCTATGACAGCGCCAACGAAGACCGCTACGAAGTACCGGAGTATGGCGTCAGGGTTCTCTGCAGTATCGGTGTCATGATCCTCTTCTTGGCATTGTGCCTACGCAACATATTTGGCGTGGTCGTTCCGGCGGTAGCAACCCTCAGTGCAATAGCATCTGTTTTTGGTGCAATGGCTTATTTTGGTGCAAAAGCAGATTCTGCCCTCGTGACATTGCCGGTGGTTCTCGGCATGGCCCTTGCCGTTGGCTATTCGGTACACTATATCAAGATGTTCAAGCTGTTCTTTAGGCGTACCGGGAAACGCAAGGAATCCGCCATCAAGTGCGTCGAGGAATGCGGATGGCCGGTGCTGTTCACGGTTCTTACGACAATGGCCTCCTTTGTCAGTTTCCTATTCGTCAACATGAAGCCCCTAGAATGGATGGGTTTAACGTCCGCCTTCGTGGTTCTCGCCATTTACCTCTACGTGACAATCCTGATTCCGACATTGCTTTCGTTCGGCAAGGACAGCGCCCCCAAAGCCTCTTGCGAAAACGGTGCAACCCTGCTCGACACGAAATTTTCGGCATGGTCAGAATTCGTGTACAAGAGAAGGAAAACTTTCATTATTGTCGCAGGCCTGATTATCGTCGCCTTCATTCCTGGAATGTTCAAGATTACCGCACAACTCGACTATCTGACTATAACGGGCGACAAGATGCACTACATTCGAGAAGTCAGGGAATTGCTCACCCACAAGCTCGGCAACCAGTATAGCTACACGGTCATGATTTCTTACGACGAAGAAGGCGCTTTCAAGAAGCCCGAAAATATGCAGGCTCTGTTGAAGCTGGAAGATTATCTGGGAACGCTTTCGCTTACCAAGTGGTCGGGCGGCAAGGCACGCGTAACATCAGCAACCAGCATCTTGAAAGAAATGAACCGAGCCTTGAACGAAGGCAAGGACTCTTTCTACACGGTTCCCGAAGACGAATACGTGCTTGCACAGCTGATGGAACTTTCTTCCATTGAAATGCGTCAGGATTTCAGTGAAACGATGGATGAAGACTTCAAGACGACCGTAGTCAACGTGGATATGACCCAGTTCACCACAGAAGAGGCTCTTGCTAATATGGATTCTTTGAAAGTGAAACTCGCCGAACTGTTCCCCGGTGCAAAGTACACCCTGTTAGGCGACATGATCCGCTATTCCGAGATGAGCAACCGCATTATATTTGGCGGCATCAAGTCCTTCGGATTTTCGCTCCTGATTATCGGCATAATGCTGATACTTGCTTTCTCAAGCATCAAACTCGGACTGATTGGCATGATTCCGAACGTGGCTCCGGTTATTTTGGTGGGTGGCGTAATGGGCTACTTTAACTTTGCCCTGGATTTCAGCACGGTCACCGTAATGCCCATGATTCTAGGTATTGCCGTAGACGACACCATTCACCTAACGACTCACCTAAAGATGCGCTATGAACAGTGCGGTTCTTGCGCAAAGGCGATGAACATCACCTTCCGCGAGATTGGATCGACCATGTTTTTAACAACGGTCATTCTGTGTTCCATGTTCAGCGTCTACCTGTTTAGCCCGATGCGTTTCTTAATGGTCCTTGGAATACTCATTATCGTAGGCCTTTCCGGAGCTCTGTTTGCAGACTATACGATCACCCCTGCACTCTTGCATGTGACAAAGCCCTTTGGAAAGGAAAAGGAGGAAGCATAACATGTTTTTGGGGATAAAAAAATTCATACGAACGACGCCCGTTTTAGGGCTCGCCATGCTAGCCTCTACCCCATCGATTAACGCCCAGGAAACCGTTTTTCTTGGTAGCCTTACCTCACAGGTGGGAGTGGGACTCCCAAATGCGCACCACAACAAGGGCGATTATCTGCTTGGCCAGACCGTTTTTGACGGGACCATCAAATCGTACCTGGACGAAGCCATGGTCTATGTGAACGGCCAGATTGTTCACGACGCCTTGGGCGGGCAGTCGACAAACGGACAATCCGCTTTCGTTGCCGACGACGGAACCTTCGCCCTGAAACTCAGGGAAGCCTATATCGACTGGAAAGGCGAAATGCTTGCGCTTCGAGTCGGTCGACAGATAGTCTCGTGGGGCAAGGCCGACGACATCCAGATTACGGACGTCTTGAATCCGAGAGATGAAGCGAATGCGATTGCGGCCGACTACAACGAATCTAAGCTCGGAATCGACGCCGTACGCCTTTCCTTGTTGACCGATAAAACGCAGGTGGATGTCTACTGGATTCCCTTCTTTACGCCAAGCATTCTGCCGCTTGCCAAAGGGAACCCGCTGCATTCGCATCTTTTCCCAGAGAAATACGAAGATGTAAAAATCAATGCTCCCGAAAGATACGATGATTTCGAGCTCCCCGAGAAAAAACTTTCGAAGAGTGAATTCGCGCTCCGTGCGAGCGCCTACACCTCGGTGGCAGACCTGTCAGTGTACGGTTTCTACGGTTGGGATGACACTCCTTTCGTTCGATACTCGCCCAGCGCCGCTTATGACGATGACGAAAACGAATTCCCCGGATACTCGATTGACGTCTTTGGGGAATACAAGCGTATGTACATGATCGGAGCCGACGCAGCGATTCCTGCAGGCGACTTCGTATTCCGTCTCGAAGGTGCGTATTTCCCCAAGCGCCACTTTCAAACGGACGTCAACACACAATTCTATCAATACATTCATGACGAAAAGACCTCCGCAAGTAAACGGAAAAATCAAGTATTGGGCCTTGCCGGACTCGACTGGACACCGAGCGGAGGCTGGGTTATTACCGCCCAATATATTGCAGACGCTGTAATCGATTCCGACAGTGATCTTGAACGAAAAAAATTCGTGCATCAAGCCACCTTGAGCATCGAAAAGTCCATCTTGAACGAAACGCTCACCATTATGGGATCAGGAGCCTTGGACTTATGGGATTTTTCTTCTGTAGGCGAACTGGAACTGGATTACAAGTTGACCGACGCCATTACGCTTAGCTTGATTGGCGATCTGTACCTTGAAGGGCCTGACGGCAAGGATGGCCTGTACGGTGAATACCGCGATTACAGCAGAATCACATTCAAAGGAAAGATGTCGTTCTAAAGCCCCTAAACACGTCATTGCGAGCCCTGTAAAGGGCGAAGCAATCTACAAGGAGAATATATGAATAACAGATTTTTATTTGCATCTGTCGCTCTTTGCTGCGGGTTCCTTTTTGCCGAAGAAGGTTCTCCGGCCAAGGATAGCGTTACACAAAAGTCTCCTGTGGAATATTCGTTGACAACCGCAGCGGCGTATTACCCTGAAGCAGATCACAAAACGGGTTCGAGTCATTTTTCGGGAGTGAGCGGACCTTATGACGGTGTTGAAGCGGTCACCGAGTTCGATGTCACCTACACGCTGCCGTTCTTGAATGGCGACGATGAACTCACCGCAGACAACCATTTGGCATTCAAGCTCGGGTTGGAGCTCTCCCCCGTCACCGTGGCACCTGTAGCCTCTGTCACATTCTCCCCCATCGCCTTCCTTGAATTTGCCGTAGGCGGCACAGCGGGAACAGGCTGGAACGTCAGCGACTGGTTCCAGGGGATGGCAGAATACAACGAAACCAAGCCCGAATACAAGGACTTGACTCCCTTTGCGCACTGGTACCTGTACGGTTGGGCCAGCGGTTGCTTTATGTTCGACCTTGCCGCCCTTTGGGAAGGCGACTGGCACCATGTCGTAATGACCGCCACCTACAAGGCAGGCTACCAAAAACTAACCGGCACCGACAGCGATGTCTGGCTATGGCAAGCTTCGGACGGCATGGCCACAGGCTGGGTCTACGAGCAGGAATATTTGATTGGCTACCAGATGCCTCTGATGGTTTCGACAATTGGCGTTGGTACTACGCTTAGCGGCCATTATCAGTCCAGCGATTACGGAAAATTCTCTCGCAATTACGATGGCGATTTTATGACGATAGACATTTGGCCGATGGCCGAAATCACGCTCAGCAAAAACGACCTACTCTACGTGGTGATCGACTTTACCACTCGCCGAAGCTTTAAAGAAAAATACGAGGATAGCGAACACGAGCCGTTAATGACTAAGACAGGTCGTGAATGGTTGCTGAATACCATCGCATTGCAGTGGAAGCACGTGTTCTAAATGATACGCACTAAGCGATTGCGTCCTAGATGATAGCGTCGATTTTTTCGTTCCAATGGTCCGTAGTTTCACGTAGGATTTCGCGACCGGAATCACAGACACACAAAAAACAAACTTCGTTCACGACTTCGTAATCGGAGCCGCCGTTGAACACATTCGCGTTGCCGTATTCTTCACGGTCTTTCCACAGATAGACTTTGCAGGCATTCTGCGCAGAAACCGCCTTGCAGTAAGCGGCGAGAACATCTTCGGTGAGGTCAGCGGCGCTCGTAGCCCCCGATGCAGTCGCTGCAGGCGACGCAAGGATTTCGGCAAGAGAAATGACTCGTTTGCCACTTGCCGAAAGGATTCTCCCTGCGATGTTGTATTCGACTTCCATATTTATTTGGATTCTGCCGTTTCGCTAGCCGCCACAGCTTTTGCGGCCTTATCGGCGGCCTGTTCAAGGCGGGCAGGCTTTTTCGCAAGATTTCGGATAAGACCGAACAATGCGGAAAGTTCGTTGCGGGTCGGATGCAGGCGCTGCAGAAGCGTGTTGAGGAAATTGTCACGCCACGACTGATCGTGATACTGGCCGGTCAGATAGCGATCCAGGAACTTCTTGAAACTGTCGATCTGTTCGATAGTCGCCGGAGCTGTTTCGCAAGCCCCCTTGCTTCCGCGCTTTGCACGGCCTTCGCCGTTCGCAAGCGCACCGCTGCGACAAAGTTCGTAGAGGCCCACCGTAACGGCCTGAGCCAAGTTCAAGCTCATGAGTCCCGGCACCGGAATTTCGCACTGGTAGGTGCAAGCGTTCACTTCTTCGGTTTCGAGCCCACAGGATTCACGACCGAACACCAGCGCAATCGTTCCTTCTTCGGGCAAAAGTTCCGAAAGCCCAGGCATCATCGTGTGCTTGATGGCAGAACCGTAAATGCGGCGGCTGAATGCGACGGCGCAGGCACAATCGCCAATGGCATCTTCGAACTTGTGCACGATAGTCGCCTTATCCAAAACCTCGTGGCTGTTCGGAGCCGTATGGTAAGAATTTTCGATGACCTTGTCACGCCTCGGGTAAACGATATACAGTTCATCGAGGGCGTAGCAATGCATGGCGCGGGCCACAAAGCCCACATTGTGCGGATGTTCCGGTTCTACAAGTACAACTCTGAATTTACGCATAATAGTTATGAGGTTTGAGGTATGAGGTCGCTCGCAAGCTCGCTTTGAGGTTTAATTAGGCGCCTTCGGCGCAAGTTTCCAAGCAAAACCCTTACCGCGGATTTCATTTTCAATTGTTTCTCCGGATTCCATTTCAGCACCGGCATAAATCACGGAATGCTTGAGTGTCACACCAGCAGGCACCTGAACGCCTTCTTCAACAACGGCTTCGTCTGGGCTGCGACCAAGTTCCTTGAGGCGAGCTTCCACCGCCGCCATCAATCCCTCAGGCGAGCCCATGTCAATCCAAGTCGCATGCAGCTGCGTCATATCCACAAACGGGGCGCGACCAGCAGCAATCTCTTGCTTCCAGAATTCGCGGATATCGAATTCACCGTCGCAAATTCGCGAAAGCGCCTCGTCACTGTACCAGGAAACACCCGAGAACGTAGCAGGCAAACCGTCTTCACTACCGAAACGACCGACCACACCCGCCAAGCGACCATCAGGCCCCACGCGAAACGTATTCACCTTCGGAAAATCGACTGCGAGCAAGGCCACCTGCGGGCCGTTCGGCTGGGCGGCCAATGCCTGCGCATTCCGAACAAAAGCGTTTAGGTCAAAATTACAATAGGCGTCCCCATTCATAATCAGGAGACCACCACGGTAGCCCTCGTTATAAATGCGACGTAAAGGCCCTGCCGTTCCAAGAATTTCGGGCAGTTCCACCCAGACTTTTTCAAAGCCAAGTTTCTCCCCTGCCGCCACCACCTGGTCCGCCAGGTAATGCGCATTCGCGTGTAAACGAATGTTCCCAATCGTACGCGCCTTTCGGGCCTGCAAATCCAGAATCGAGGCGTCCACCACGGGGACGAGCGGTTTTGGCGTATCATTTGTAAGCGGGCGCAAACGCGTCCCGAGGCCCGCCGCCAAGATCAACACATTCAGGGAATCCATTTCCATTGCCACAAATTTAGAAAAATGACATTTGAGGCCTGTACAAAACGCATATTTCACCTTGAAAATAGCCCAAATGCATCTAGTTTACTAATTTATCTAACATGAAGAAACGCTACATCGCCCTTATCGTTCTCGCGGTATTGATCGTAATCGTCATCGCCGCCTTAAAACTCGGCCCTAGCCTCGCCAAAGACTATGTGGTCGCCCACTCCGAAGAACTCATCGGCCGCAAGATGAAAATCGAAAACGTGGAATTCAGCCCGTTCTCGTTCACCGTCACCGTCGACGATTTCGCTATCTACGAAAGCGACGGTACCACGCCCTTTGTAGCCTTCGAAAAATTCCGCATCAATGCAAACCCCACGCGCCTTCTCAAAAAAGAAATCAGCGTGAGCGAAATCTACCTGAAGGGGCTTTACACGCGAGTCACCCAGAAAGGTAGCCAATTCAACTTTAGCGACATTTTAGACAAGTTTGCCGCCGACAGCACCGCCGATTCCGCCGCAGTCAAAACCGAAACCGCGCAGACGCAAGTCGCCGACACGGCACAAGCCCTGAACCTCGACCCCACCGAATCCATCGGCTTCAGCATCGCCCTCGAAAATATCACGCTCGAAAAAGGCAACATCATCTACGAAGACCTCAAGGTCGGCTCCAAGATTCACCTGGAAGACTTCTCCGTCGCTATTCCCGCCGTGTACTTCAGCAACAAGAACACCGACATCGGCGTGAACCTCAAGTTCGCAAACGGCGGCGACCTGGGAGTCAAGGTACAATTCAACATGAAGACACAGGACTTCGGCGTGAACGTGACGCTCAACAAGCTTGCGCTCGCCATCGCCAAGCCCTATCTCAAGGATTTCATCAACTATAAGGATTTCGAAGGCTCTCTCGGCGTGAACCTGAATGTTGCGGGAAACATCAACCACATTCTCGCCTCGAACCTGAGCGGCACCGTCGCCATTGACGGCCTCAAGCTCACCGAAACCAGTGGCGACGTCATCGGCATTTCGCATGTGGGCGTAGGTATTGCAAAGGCGAACATAGACGAAATGGATTTCCGCATCGACTCTGTTCTCGTAGACGGAGCATCCGCGCACCTCAACCTGTTCAAGGACGGCAAGACCAACATCGACGTTCTGCTTGAACCCATTATGAAGCCCGCCAAGGACACTCCAGTTGATTCGACCGCTGCAGAGGAGCCGAAATCGAATGAAAAGTCCAAGCCGCTCAAGGCGATTGTAAATAAACTCGCTGTTACAGGTACCACCGTTTCGGCCACGGACCACACGCCCAAGCAACCGTTCAACTACAAAGTAAGCAACATCGCCGTCAACGGTTCGAACATCAACTTCAACACGCCCTGCGCCATCAACGTAACGGCCGCCTTCCCCGAAGGCGGTACACTCTCGCTCAAGTACAAGGGGGCTCTTTCGGACATCAGTACGATGGACGCCTACATAAGCGTCAAGAACCTCGCCCTCAAGCATTTCACGCCTTATAGCCACCATTACACCGGCTACCCCATTAGCTCGGGCACAATGGCCTTCGCGAGCGAAAACAAGATGAACGGCTGGAACATCGAAAGCAAGAACACCATCGACATCTACAATATCGACGTCGGCGACAAGGACGCCAATACAGACCCGGAATACACCGTCCCGATGAAAGTCGGCCTCTACATTCTAAAGGACAAGGATGACAAAATCCAGTTCGATGTTCCCGTGAAAGGCAACGTGAAAGACCCCGAATTCTCTTACCTGAAAATCGTGTGGCAGACCGTGATGAACCTACTCATCAAGGTGGCGCTTTCTCCATTTAAAGTGGTCGGAAACGTCGCTGCGACAGGCGCAGGGGCCATCGGTCTCGACCTCGGCAAGAACGACGAAATCCGTATCGACCCGCTCGCCAGTTCGTTCAGCAGCGAACAGTACGCCAAGGCTCAAAAGATGGTCGAAGTCCTCGCCAAGGACAATAAACTCAAGCTAAACTTTGTTCAAAGTTTCAACCTGAAGCGCACCGTAGACGCCTACAAGACCCGCAAGCTGAAAACCGAATTCTACAAGGCAACGCAGAACAAGACGACGCTTAACGAGCTCGACGAAAAAGCCATCCAGGCTATCGCCGACAAGGACAGCGCATACGCCGCCTACGCCAATGCGCACGCCAAGGAACTTGACCGCAAGGCCCTCGAAAAAGAAATCCTTGCGATGGCCGAAGCCCGCAACCAGGAACTCCTCAAAGTCCTGCAACAGCAGCCCGGAGTCACCAAGAAAAACGTGACCGTGACGACAGCCCCGCGTAGCGCCCTCACGCCGAAAAAAGGCATGTACAAGGTGCAAATCGACGTGCAGTAGGCAGGGGGGGAAGACTCCCCCTCACTACAAAAAAGGACGAGCGAAAAGCTCGTCTTTTTTTTCGTTACCCCTACTGCGGGGGCACCCCGCAACGCCCCGTTTAATCTCTCAAGAATCCCGTAAGCGGATCAGAAGCAGAGGCTCCGCGGGTCAATACGCGGCCAAGGCCAGCGAGGTAAGCCTTTCGGCCCGCTTCAATCGCAAGCTTGAAACTCTGCGCCATCATAGGCAAGTCACCGGCAGTCGCAAGCGCGGTATTCGCCATAATCGCAGCGGCGCCCATCTCCATGGCAGCGCAAGCTTCAGACGGTTTGCCGATTCCCGCATCCACAATAATCGGGAGGTCGATTTCGTCGATGAGAATTTGGATGAATTCGCGGGTAGAAAGGCCCTTGTTGCTTCCGATAGGAGCGGCTAGCGGCATCACGGCTGCGGCACCCGCATTCGCGAGGTCGCGCGCCACGTTCAAATCCGGGTACATGTAAGGCATCACTACGAAACCTTCCTTGGCAAGCGTCTCGGTCGCCTTCACGGTTTCGTAGTTGTCGGGCAAAAGGTACTTGGTGTCGCGCATGATTTCGATTTTCACGAAATCACCGCAGCCGAGTTCGCGGGAAAGTCGCGCGATGCGCACCGCCTCGGCGGCGTTGCGTGCGCCGGACGTGTTGGGTAACAGCGTCACGCCCTTCGGAATATAGTCCAGAATATTCTCGTGTTCCTTGGTATTCGCCCGGCGTACCGCGAGGGTCACAATCTGTGCCCCGGCATCGCGCACCGCTGCTTCAATCAACTTAAGGGAATACTTGCCGGAACCTAAAATGAAACGGGAACTGAATTCGTGACCGCCAATAACGAGTTTGTCGTCCATAAAGCCTTCTTTTTTATTCGAAACCAAATATAGAAAAGCTTTTTTGGTGAATAGAAATGGAGATTCCCGCCTTCGCGGGAATGACAACATCAATCCAGTCCGAGAATCAGGCGAATCGCTGTCAAAGCCTGGTGAGCAGCACAGAGCATCACACGCGGAGCGATCAAGCCGATTCCGTCATTCACATCACTTTTGCCGTCACCACAGACATAAAAACGTTTTGTCACCTTGCGGGTCGTAATCGAATTCCCGCTAGCGTAGCCCGCCATTCCAGATGCCGCGACCAGAAACTTTTCGGGCATATTTTCAAGCACCGTATTCACGAGCATCGCCTTCGCCTCGGCATTGTCGAACGCCTCGCAAATCAAGTCCGCTTTCGCAAGCAGCGACACCGCATTATCAGCGGTCACTTTTTCGAAATGCATCTCGAATTCCGTATACGGGGCAACCTCTTTCAAGTTCGCAAGGAGCGCCTCGGGCTTCGGCATGCCCACCTGATTCGCCTTGTACTGCTGCCGATGCAAGTTCGTCACATCGACGCGGTCAAAGTCTATCAGGATCAGTTTCCCGACACCGGCACGAGCAAGCGAAATGGCAATATTCGAACCGAGTCCACCAAGGCCACAAACGGCAACCGTCGTCGCCTGCAACTTGCGCACGGCATCCTTTCCCTGCCGCTTTTCAAGTGCAGCAAGCATCTCTTCGCGAGAGGGAACGCAAGAATCGCGCGTCTGTGAACAAGCGTCAGCCATCACCCGCCGCCTACGAAATTCACGACCTCGACGACATCGCCGTCGGCAAGCACCGTCTCGGCATACTTTGCCTTCGGAACAATTTCCTCGTTCCGTTCCACAGCGATGCGTACGGTATTGTACCCCGCTTCTGCAAGATATTCAGCAACGGTCTTCCCCGCCGCATCGACACTCTGTCCATTAATAGTAAGCATAGAACAAATATAGGAAAATGAACACTCCAATACTGTTCTCAGTTCAATCCGCCTACATAATCGCGGACAACTTCGTACACGACGTTATGGAAAGAAAAATACTTGATGCCGTTCTTTTCCACAGGGATATAGAACAAATGGCGGCTAAAGCACTTATGCGTCGATTGAGAACGAACATCGACATACTCCACAGACAAAGTATCACCATAACGCTCAATTGACAAATCGGCATCAACATAGTCATAATCTTGAACGAAAAGAAGTTCTACCTGGGTCCAATTTTTCCCTGCTTCTTGTAAATACGCCTTTTTGCTATCTTCTACAGAATACATCTTTAAAAACTGGTTCTAGTCCTGACAGAAACTAATCTCAAAATGCGGTGCGGCAGGTTCATTTTTTTCCGCATTCAGCGAGTCCTTATTGACAACAATTGGCGGTACACACGAAACAGTCATAACACTTGGCGGGGGGCACTCGGTACCGGGGTAATGGTATTTCGATTCGCCATTTTCGATATAGAGCGTATCGGGGCAGCAACCCCTTGTATCATAATCCAACCAATTTTTGCTAGAACTACTTGATGCAGGGAACTCCGCTGAAGAAGAGGATTCTTCCTCGCTAGAAGATGATTCAAGTGCAACCTTGCAACAAGTTGTATCGGGAGGTAGTTCTTCTGCTTCGGACGATAAGCCCTTGTCAGTTGTCACATTTTCAGATGAAGAACTTAGCGATGCCGAGTTATCGTCAACGGTAGCAGAAGAATCGAGGCTAGATGACGAATCGCTACAGGCACAAAGAACATGCGACAAAAAAAACGCCGCAAATAAAGAACTTTTTCATATAATCCTCCTATGCCCCTAAATATAACATAGAAGGCAGCAAATTTGTTGCTGTATTCGCAAGAAAGCATCTATATGCAGGACATTTTCACCTCGGTTTCGAGCCGAGAGAAATCTTTATTCATCAAAGTCATACGCGCCAGATTCCACAGCATCGCAAACCATCTCGGCGCGTTCTTTCAAAACAGAAAGAGTCGCTCCATTTGAAGGTGCTCTAGAAACCATGGCATAGTCTTTACAAGTCACCTCAGCATCCGCCACACGCTTCAAAGATTTCTCAGAAGCCTTGCAAAGATCGTTCCATTCAGACTGCGAGAAGCCTATATATGTCGATGTCACAACAATATAGTCACCATCGATAACAGATTTTTCACTAACAGTCTGTCCATCTTGCGTAAGAACCACGGTTACAGAATTCGCGTCCCAAGAGGCTTCGCAAGAAGGCTTATCGCTAGCACTGCTAGAATCATCACAAGCGACAAAACTAAACATTACAGCCAGGAAAAGCGCGGGGAATAGGATTTTTTTATTCATTACGACCTCCTGTTTGGGATAATGCCTTATAGGAGTTCTTTATGAACCCCACCTCATTCTGAATATATCATTTTACTTATGGAAAGTCAATACCCAATATCAACTTTTATCAATGTGGGCATAAAAAGCGATAGTTAAAACATCACCCTGTAGCGGATTTGCTTATCGAAACGGCGGCCCTTGAGATCGCGGAATCCGGAGCGCTCAGGCAAACGCAGATTTGCGCGGTCACGGAGTTCATCGGCACGAATCGATGTCGTTTCGCTGTTAGAACTTTCCGGCGCAACTTCGCTAGAGCTGGACATCACTGTCGCAGTATCCGGCAGTACCGCCTTTTCCAATTTGAATTTCTGGTTGTCCGTTCCGGTGCGCACCCAAGTAATCACCGGCATGCCAGCATCCTTCGAAATATTCAGCACATCGCCCACGAAATCGCTGTCATAATCACCGTAAATGTAGTAGCCCTTGTTCACAGAGGCATTCTCGATGCGGATTTCACAAGCGTTCGCCGAAGTCTTCACCGTATCCAAGAGTTCTGTGGGCGGGCAATAATAGCGACCCGTTCCAAAATTCTGCAAGGTGTAATGACGGCGCTTTTCGCTCTGCTTGAGCACCCACAACTGATTGTTGGCGCGGGCATCCGCAGTATATTCTACCAGCGGGCGCTGCACCACGATTCCGTTTTCATCTTCCAGCGTGAGGTTGCTATGGGAAACCGTCATGCGGTAACCACCATTTTCGACCAACGCGTTATTGACTTTGTCTACACCCGTCGAGGTGCGCTTGATTTTCTGGACATTCGCATTTTCGTCATAATACAGGTAGTCGATATTCACGGAACGACGGTAAGTCCAGCCGCCCGGAGAATTCGCGCCATGATACATAAAATACCAATGCCCGAGATACTTGAAAATCGCCTGGTGGTTCGTCTCGGAATTGTCGAGCTTATCGTTCAGCACGCCCATCTGCGTCCACGGTCCATTGATACTCGGAGCCATGGAATAATTCGTGGTCGAAGGGTACCCCGACGCATAGCTGAAGTAGTAATTGCCGCGGTACTTGTGCATCCAGGGCGCCTCGAAGAAATCCTTAATCTTGATGTCTTCAGGAGTGCCCGCGAGTTCAACCATATTCTCCTTGAGTTTTACGCGGCGGCCCGCACTCCACGAGCCCCAATACATCCAGATATCATCGCCATCGTAAAAGATTGCGGGGTCGATATTGAGTTTCACATCGTTCGGCGTATTGTCGGTAATGAGCGCCTGCCCGATGGCATCGACCCACGGGCCCGACGGATGATCCGCCACAGCCACGCCGATAGCGAAGCCTTCGCTCCCGTTTTCCTGGATGGTTCCATGATGCACAGCCACATACCAGTAGAATTTTCCGTTACGGTATTCGCAGTGGCCCGCAAAAGCGCTGGCGTTTGCCCACTTGAATGTTTTCACACTGAGTACGGCACCGTAATCATGGTAATTTTCCATGTCATCGGTCACGAGCACGTGCCAGTCGTTCATGATGAACGCCTTGTTGTTATTGCCCTGGGGGCCCTGTTCGTCGTGGCCCGCAAAAATGAACAGGCTGTCGTTATGCACAAGGGCAGCCGCATCGGCTGAATAGAAAGCAGTAGTAAGGGGATTGGCAGCGAAAGCTGTAACCGCGCACAAGATTATACTTAAGAATGGATTGCTTCGTCGCATAGCTCCTCGCAATGACGTTGTTAGGTTATTCAGCGCGGATGCTTGCATACGCATTGAAAAACCGCCACAGTCATGCACATTGTGCAATGACGTAAATGCCTTTAGAACATCACCCTGTACGGAATCTGTTTGTCAAAGCTACGACCCTTAAGGTCACGGTAACCCTTGCGAGCGGGCAACTGCAAATCCTGGCGGATTACGCGCGGAGCAATCGAAACCGTGCCCGAGTTACTGGAGGTAATGTCGGTGCCATTGGAACTGGAAGAACCTATAACACTACATGAACCGCTGCAAACATAAGAATCTTCAAACTGAATCTGATCAATAATCAATTCGTCCGAAAGTCCCGACGCAGTCAGGTACAAATCCTTCACTCCCCCTTTATTTTCAAAGCCCTCGCAGTCAACCAAAAAATTGTCATCACGCGATTCATAGGCCTTCGACAAATCGCAAGAAGCGATTACCGGTCCATCCTTGCTCCCGTCACGAATGTCTATGTTTCCGGTAACCTTATTCATCACCCAAAGGCGCGGGAAAGTATCATCAAGTTTGTCCATCACCACATTCTCGTAAATCGCATAACCGCCATCCTTAATGCCCAACTTGTCTTTCTCGGTGAGGCGCACGCGAATGCCGTTGTCAAAGCCGTTCGCTGGAATCGTATCGGTTATCACACGCAGAAAATCAATGCGGTCGAGTTCTGCAAAATTGCCATTGGGCACCGGTTCGATGTCGATGAAATTGCCACCGCGCTTGAGTGTCGCAGGTATCATCACGACGGACTTTTCAGGGAAAGTCCCCCAAGAACCCGTAGGCGGAAGTGTCACCGTCTGAGACTTTCCATTAACAGTCACCTTGTGCGTCGCGGCCGCATCGCCGCCATTTGCATAACGGTAGCGCAGCAGGTAATTCCCCGCTTGCATAATGTTCATGGGCAGGTGAATCTTGGAACCCGAAGTATTCACGTACGCAAGGTATTCCCCATTCGACGCGGTACTACTCGAAGAAATCACGAGGTCACCCGACACAGCTCGCGTGAGCGTACCATGTTCGACTTCGGCACTCAAATAACGCCCGAGGAAGGGCTGTCCCATCTCAGCCCAGTTATCCTCGGTAAAGACGACATCACGAATATGAATATGGTTGAACTTGTCGCCTGCGTTATCGTAATAATGATGCACAAAGCGCACACGGTTCAAGTCCTGGAAGGCTTCGCCGCCGCCCGGCCCCACGTAACGCCCATAACGTTCCATCAAAAGGGTTCCACCACCATCCGCCATATCTTTGCCAGAACGATCCTTGTAAGGTCCCGTCACCCTGTCGGCGCGGCCGTAAGCGGTCTTGTAAGTCGTCTGTTCGATGTTTGCGCCCTGCTGGCAGCACTTATCCCAAGCCGTAAACAAGAAATACTGACCGTTATGTTCGATCAGGCTCGGGCCTTCTTCGGCCCCTTCGCTCGCCTTGCTCGTGCGGCGTGCGATATTGTAGACGGTCTTGTCGTCGCTCGCCTGGTAACCCGAAGTCCCATCCAGCTTAATCAGCTGAATGCCAAGCCCAAACGAACCGAACGCCATCCAGTAATTGCCTTCGGTGTCACGCACCACATCGGCGTCAATCGCGTTGTACTTGTCGCTGGTCGTCGTGTGGAAAACATGCCCATGGTCCTTCCAACCGTAGCCGCTCGTACCCGGCACAATCGAGGTCGTCGCCGTGTAGCCAATTGCAGACGAACGCTTGCCAAAAACAGACACGCAATAGTAGGCGCGGAATTCGCCATTCATATAATACAAATCAGGCGCCCAAATACCCTCGGTACCCGGCGCATACTGATAAGCCCATTGCGGAATCGCACTCACCGTGGACTTGTGGTCCTTCCAGGAATAAGCATCTTCGGATGTCCACAGTTGCAGATTGTTATTCGTGCTCATGAGGGCGTAGCCGTCCTCGAACCGCACCATGCTCGGGTCATGACCCGGCTGTAAATTGTCCTTCGCGTACCAGTCGGCCGCGAAGGTTGCGGTGGTCCCCAACGCCATCGCAAAACTGAATACACCACGTAATCCCATACACATATAACACTCCCTGACGGATTACTTCTAATATACCTATTATTTCGTCAAAAGTCAACATAAATTTTCATTAAAAGTCTACAATTTGAGAAAAATTAAGGCACATCTGCGCATTTTAACAAATGCAAGAAAATAAAAAGTCCACACCATTGTCCCCTTTACTGGTCCCGCACCATACAAAAAACGCCCCAGGCGTGCATGCCTGGAGCAAAAGTAACTCGCTAAGCAACTAGATTACTTCTTGTAACCGAACCAGTAGGCAATATCGATCTGGAAGCGGAGCGGAGACATGTCAATGTCACCCTTGGTGAACGAGTCAAGCACGCCATAGGAGAAACGGCCGCTGAATTCGAGACCAAACCACAGGGTATAACCCGCACCAACGGTCGGACCCAGCTGGAATACGCGCCAGTTTTCAATCTTTTCCCAAGCATCAAAGCCCTCTTCGTCAGCTTCTTCGCTATAGTTCTGCGCCAGCAAATTAAACTGCATATCCAAGCCTGCTTCAGCAAAGAAGCCCGGTGTGAAGTTGATCCTAGCCAACACAGGGAGCTGGAGGTTCAGGAAAAGATTCATATAATCATAATCTTTGCCGTAGTCATCATAAGTGTAGCTGTAAGCGTTAATCTGGAAATCAAGGCCAGAACGCAAAGAAATCATCTGGTTAAAAGGAACACGCACGTTCAAGCCGAGGGCGAAGGCAGAGGAAACCTGCTCATCGCTAAAAAACTTGACAGCATCCTTATCACCAACCATTCCTTCGGACTGGTAAGAAATGTTGACGCCGAAGTTCGCATTCTGTGCGAAAGCACTAGAAGCAAACAGCGCAAACATTGCTAATGCCAAGAAGATTTTTTCATATCAACTCCTTTAATTTAAGATTATTTGAACATTAATCTAAGAAAATTTTTACTTTTAGTCAAGGCAAAACAGACGGCTTCTTACAATTTTATTTACAAAGTACCTCGTACAAGGGTTCATAACAAAGAAAAACTTGCATTTTGAACAAAACCTTAGGATATTCTATATTTTAGTCCATGAAAAAAGATGCAACAAATAACGATTTTTCCCATACAAATTTCTTTTTCTGGTTTATTTTCGGCTTAATTCTTATCGCCGGACGATTCGCCCTCCTCTGCTCGCTTTACATGCTGGATACCCCCACCGGAACATCCCTTGTACCGGACTACAACCGTTTTCTTTGGCACACCCTTTACGAAGAAATCGGGTTCGGCATGGCCCTATCGCTGATTTTCTTCACCATTTCACGTTTTGTCCGCGAAAAAGGCCTAAAATTCGTCAAGATCGCCGCAGTCATTTGTGCAGCCATCTACCTGACCCTGAGCGGAACCGACGACGAAATACAGCGCTGGATGAGCCAAAAGCTCTCTATATCCTTTATCAAGACCTACTGCAACGCCTGGAACGATATGGGACTTGTCTCCAAGATCGCCCTCGGCGGAATTCAGCACTTCCTGTTGACGGTTGGCCTAGTGATTCTAACCGTGACTGGACTTTCCATCTTTTCGTACAAGCATGACATTCGCGGCATTTGGCAGCGGCCCATTCAAAAAAAGACCTGGATTACGCTCGGCATGATGATTGTCTTTGCCGCCCTCGGATGCACGTCGCACCTGTGGTATAACTATTCCCAACACCGCTGGGACCGAATTCGCCCCGTAGTCTACACACTTGTCGGAGACGTCATCGAAGAATTTGAATCAAAGGAGGAACCGCCTGACTACGCAGAAGGTATCAGGCTTATGGGCGGAAACCCCGACAAAGAATACCCCTTCTGGAAAGAAAACCCGAACGAAGCCACTTCTATCGAAACATTCAAGTCAAAGCCACTCGAAGAAAAGCCCGATATTCTTCTAATGACTATCGAATCCCTCCGTGGCTGGACATGCGACATGCGCGTCGAATCCAACTGCAAGCTTTTCCCCAACTTGTGCAGACTTTCCAAGCAAGGGCTTTATTTTCCCAATGCCTACAGCGTCGGTAACCCCTCTGTAGAAGGGCTGCTCGGAATCATGACCGGCGTCAACAGCCACTCCACCAAGACCCTTCTAAGAGACTACCCCAACACAAACCTTCGCGCCTTCTCCGAAGTCCTTTCCGAAGCAGGCTACTACAACGAAGTCATTCTAGGAGCGGATCCCCGTTTCGACAACGAAGAAGCGTGGTACACCAAGTGGTTCGATTATCACGAATTCAAGCCCGAATACGAAGATGACGTTTCTTCGGCCTTGCGCTTTGTGGAACGCTACCGTATGCGCCCCAAGGACAAGCCCACCTTTTTCCATTGGATGAGCCTTAGCATGCACACGCCATTCGTGTTGCCCGCCGAACTGGGTGAAACTCCGGAAGACCCCGGAGAGGCCTACTTAAGGGCAACGGCCTATATGGACAGCGCTGTAGGCATTATCCTCGACTCGCTTGCAACAGACCCACGATTCCAAAACACCCTCATCATTTTGACCGGCGACCACTCCACGCCCAACGGCAAGCAACAACAAGAATCTGGACGCATCGGAATGGGCAACGAAGGCTATTCGTGGATTTCCATCATGATGAGCGGCCCAAACATCTCCCCCGCCATAGACAAGCGAATCGTATCGCAGGCAAACATCGCGCCTTCCATCATGGCGTACCTGGGTCTCGAAGTTTCTAACCACTACATGGGAATCAACCTGTTCGACGACTCGCTCGCCACAAAGGAACTCCCCGCCGTGTATTCTTACAAATACGGAAGCATGGCGATGCGCAGCGATTCCATGTCGTACTACATTTTCCCCGTCGAAGGAACAGACCCGGCCGTCGCCCAGAAAGTTCTCCTGGACCCCACCTGGGATACGACAAATCCGGCAGACGGCTTTGTCACGGGCACTCCCGTCGAATTGCCGAAAGACTCCCTAAACGAAATAGCACGCAAGATGCGTGCTATTGCAAGAGCTTGGAATTTTGTAGTCCACCAGAACAAGGTGATGCCGCCAAGATAAGCGGCATACGCCTTTATGGCTAGTCCAGCGGAATCGTGGACTTCGCGTTTTCGAAATCCTCGACCGTATCGAGTTCGCAGGAGAAATAGTCCGACGCATCCAGAACGGAATACGTGTGCCCCTGCGGAATCAGGCGTTCAAAGGCGAGCTCGTAGAACGTATTTTCCAGGTGTTCCACGTTCATCATCTTTTCAAGCTCAGCGTAAAGGGCGCTAGAGTACGCCGCACCGATTTTCTCGATGCCGAGGCTTTCACCCGCAGCCGCCTTCGGCGAGCACGTCTTGCTGATTTCAGAAATATTTCCGTCGGCACCCAAGACAACCTTCATTTCCTCTTCGCCGAGTTCATGGCGAATCAGCGTAAGCACGTTGCCTGCCTTGGAAGCGAGCACGTTCTTCACGATCTGCGGATCGTAAAGCAAGTCGCTATCGAGCAGCAGGAATTCCTTCCCAGCAACGGCCTGTCCTGCAAGCCAGAGCGAGTAGATGTTGTTCGTGGAATCGTAGAGGGCGTTATGAATGAAGGTGGTGCGAATGGAATCGCCGTAATGTTCCTTCACGAAATTTTCGATCATGTGGTTCAGGTAACCCGTCACAATCACGAACTCGGAAATACCCGCCCCCTTCAGGGCGTCCATGGAGCGTTCCAGAAGCGAGCGACCCTTCACGTCCAAAAGGCACTTGGGCGTATTGTCCGTAAGCGGGCGCAAGCGCTTCGCCATACCAGCTGCAAGAATGACGGCGATCATACGGCGGCACAACGCTTGATGGTGTCGACCACCACCTGAATCTGTTCCTTACGGCCAAGCGTAATGCGCAGGCAATCTTCAAGGCCCTTATCGCTCATGAACTTGATCTTGTAATCCTGTTCGGCCATGGCTTTCTGCAGTGCTTCTTTGATGCGGGTCGGATACTTGATCAAAATGAAGTTCGCGACACTCTTGTAGACCTTGAAGCCCGGCAGGTTGCCGAGTTCCTTCTTGAACAGCTGACGGTCCCATTCCATTTCATCGGCGACCTTGCGGTAGTGATCTTCGCTTTCGATGGCGGCCATGGCCACAGCTTCGCTAAAGCGATTGTAGCCCAGATACTTGTTGGCGTAGCTCAGGAAAGATTCATGACCCTTGCCCATGAAGCCGAAGCCCATGCGAAGCCCCGGAAGGCCGAAGAAC
The DNA here is from genome assembly GCF_947166265.1 of uncultured Fibrobacter sp. Classification (NCBI taxonomy): domain Bacteria; kingdom Pseudomonadati; phylum Fibrobacterota; class Fibrobacteria; order Fibrobacterales; family Fibrobacteraceae; genus Fibrobacter; species uncultured Fibrobacter sp. Next base: position 125,403 of record NZ_CAMVDO010000003.1, read on the forward strand.
TTGGACAGCGTGCGGGAAATAATCAGGTTCGAATACTTGCTCACAAGCGGTGCGATGTAGGCCGTATCCGTCGTAATGAACGAGGCGTAGGCTTCGTCAATCAGCACCATCGTATCACTCGGAATATTTTCCATGATGCGGCCGATTTCTTCGGGCGTAAGGCAGTTACCCGTCGGGTTGTTCGGGGAAGCCAAAAGCAACATGCGCGGGTGAATCTTGTTCGTGAGCGCGATAACTTCGTCCACGTCGTAGGCGAAAGTATCTTCCTTTTCGTGGAGCGGATACATTTCAAAGGATCCACCACATTCACCGGCGATGCGGTTGTAGTACCACCAGGAGAATTCCGGAATCATGATAGTCTTGTTATCGCCCACCATCAAGTAGTAATGGACAGCGTTCTTGAGAATGTCTTCGCCACCGTAACCCAGCAGCACCTGTTCTTCGGGCACGTTGTAGATTTCGGAAAGCTTTACCGAGAAAATGCTCTTTTTGCCTTCGTCGTAAATACGGGTGTAAAAGCAGAGCTGTTCGGGGTCAAAATTCTTGACGGCGTCAAGCACTTTCTGCGAAGGCTTGAAGTTAAATTCGTTTCTGTCCAAGTAATTCATGTTTTACCTTTTACGGGGCGGAGCCCCAATTTCAAAATCCCTTTAAAATATAGGTTATTTCCTACTTCCACCACACATCCATTCCATGGTTATAGCGTTTTTCTTCGGGAGGAAGCTGCATATAGTCACGGTAGAATTCCGACAGATAGTAGTCATAATTCTTGTAACCGCTAAATTCGCGATTCTCAAACGGATAGTCGACCGTTTCCGCAATCTTTTCCATGTCGAGAATACGGTCGGTTTTGGTATCAAAGAAAAGTGTAGCCACGCGGCCCGAATGACTTGTCGGATAGCGATGAATGACGCGTTCCACATAACGGCAAAAACGCTTTTTCCCAACAACACATGCAACCGCATAGAAGAAACGCTTGTACAGGAGCGTCCACGCATCATAAGCCTTGGACTTAAAGTCGGTGGTGATAGAAAGGGTTATCACGCGCAAAAAACTACAATACAGCACAAAGGCCTTTTCCCAAAAACGGGATTTCGGAAGGCCATCGAGCGGGAAAATGTCCACCCACACGCCCATTTCACCCTTGTGGCGCTCTACCTTAACGCTTGTCCGATTGTCAAAGGCCTTCGCGAACGGGTAAAAGTAACCGTCGCAAGTGTCATCGACCACCGAGAACCATTCCTTCTTCGGAACAGAAGGATCCTTCAACAAGGACATCAGCTTTTCATAATCTTCACGCAAAAGACAGATATCGATATCGTCGTCCCACGGAATGTACCCCTTATGGCGCACGGCCCCTAGCAGAGTCCCGTAAGCCAGGCTGTACTTCAAATTGTGTTCTTTACAGATGCGTGCGATTTCATCCAAGACAGACATCTGGACTTCGCGACATTCATTCTGGTCCAACTTTTTCATTTTGATTTTCCTGCCGAAACGGCGTTCCTATCTTTTTCCATCTTTTTCTTGACCACAAGGCCATAAGCAAGTAGGGCAGCTACAATCGCTACGTACACAACGGCCTTTTCTACAAGGGTCAACGTAAACACCTGCATATTCAATGCGATATAGAAAGCGATCAAGGCAATAATCCAGCCCACCTGCGACAAAAGCCTAAGCGAGTAAGGCTGAAGCCCCATCTTGAGGAGGTAGACGTTGTTGGAGATAATGGCGACTATATTGTAGCAAAGCATCGAAAGGGCTGCCCCTACCAGACCAAAGGCAGGAATCAGCACATACCCCGACGCCAAAGCCACCCCCAACAGGACAATGTCCAAAATAAGCGTGTAGAGGCTCTTCCCCATACCGTTCAACACCACAAGCGACATTCCCCCAAACCCAGCAACCAGGTGCACCAGGAGCAAGACGCCGAGCGTTTCGGGCTGCACGACAAAGTCCTTACCCGCAATGCCCAAAATAAGGTCAGGGAACAGCACGATAAAGAACCCGATCAGAAGCTGGATAAAGGTCACCATAAATACGCAGTAGCTATAGACCGGCTTGAGATCCGTCTTTAGGCGTTCCTTGTTCATGCCCGCTACGACCGGCGTAAGGATAGGCGTGAAGCCCACGCGAATCGTCTGGAGAGCATTCGAAATCGTAACCATGATGCCATAGGCACCCGCCTTTTCGGGGCCAAGGAAAAGCATCACCAGCCAGAGGCTCGAACGAATCATGAAGGACGACACGAATTCATCCATCCCCAGCGGAAGCGAGTAGCGCAACAGCATCCACGAAACCGATTTGTGCGGACGAAGCGGCATATCGGGGAACTGCCTACGCAATAAGACGAAGTTCACGACAAAGCCTGCCATCTGCCCCACCAAAAGGCCAAGCGGAAGCGCATGCGGAACTTTCAGGAAATGAAGTGCAATAGACGTGGCCGGTGCAAGCGTCACAGTCAAGAAAGAATTCACGAACACCGCATTTTGCGGACGACGGTTCCCTTCAGAGGCGGTGCTAAAGACGTAAGAGCCCACATAGAACAAAAGCGACAGCGCATACCACGGAAATTCCTTGGAAATATAGGGGGTAAACGAACCTACAAAAATCACCGCAGTACAAAAAAGAGCTATTGCCGCCGAAACCCAGAACGATTCCATGATTCCGTCGTAATGGGCACGGCCATCCAGCTTATTTTTGGGCAAGTACCAATAAAGGCCCTTGTCAAGTCCAAGCGTTGCCGAGTGCGCAATCGTCAAAAGGAGCGTCTGGGCCGAAACAAAGATTCCAAATTCGGCGGCACCAAAAACACGCGCCATCACAAAAGTCAGAAGCGGTCCGCAAACTTTGAGGATGGTCCCCACGATGTTTACGATCATCGCCTTTTTCAAGAACTTACTATCGGTCTCCAGATTTTCCATAATCGCTCGCAATATAGAAAAAAGAAAACGGTCAATTTTCAGCAAAACGACCAATTGCATTAACTTATTGATAACGTGTCCAATATGGGCGATAAAAAACAAACATTTTTCACTATTTTTTCTATTTTAAGGGCATGAAGCTTCGCGTTCCTGAAATTGTAAAAAAGATGACGGCAAGCCTTGCCCCCATGCAAAAACTTGTCCTGATTTCCCTGGCCGCATGGGTTACCCATATTATATTGAGGGTTTTGCTCCTGTTCCGGAACAACCCCTACGGATTTCCGTTCGTGTCCAAGCCGGACTGGTTCATTTTTCACGCCGTCTGTATCGACTTCATGTGGATCGTGAACGCATTGGTGGTATTCCTAGTTATCAGTGCCATAGCTATCAAAATTACCGACGCCCTAAAATCTGACAAAGCAAAGAGCGTCATCCAAAAGATCCTGACAATTTTTTATGCCGTATTTCACGGAGCAATCCTTTTCCTTACCCTTCTTGACAACGAAACGCAGCGATTCCTGGGTGGGCACCTCACTTTTGGACTCGTAGACACCTATAAGGACACCTCGTCTATCGTTGTATTTTACGACTACGTTGCTAACGACCTGTCCGTACCGTACTTACAGTTTGTGGTGCTTCTTCTTATGCTCCCGCTGACTTACGGTGTCTACAGGCTACTTTGCAAGTGGTACCGCCCCGCCGAAGGGTTCTACGTAAAGAAATCCGTCATCGCGATGCTCATTTTCTACATCGCCTCTTACTCTTACGTTTACATTATATGGACCGGGAGTTCCCGCATGGATAAACTCTGCCCGGTCGTGTCGCTGATTTACAACGACCTGTTCTCCGCAAAGAGAGCCCCCGGCCTTACCGAAGCAGACCTGGGTGCATACCGAACCGCCTATCAGAACCTGTGGCAAAAAATCGAAGGCGATTCCGACTGGAAATTTTCCGACGCAAAAGAAGGTGCATCCCTCCCGTTTTACCGCGTCCCTAGCGCAGAGCTTGTAAACAGCGAAAAGCTAGCCGCCCAGCGCGAAATGAAGCCAAACTTCATTCTGGTGCTCATGGAATCCGAACGCGGCCGCAACACGGGCTACATGAATCCGCAAATCAAGCCCTCCCCCACGCCCTTCATGGATTCGCTCGCCGCCCATTCCCACGTATGGATGCGCATGCACACAAGCGGCGTTCCCACCACAGGCGGCGTACTTTCGACCCATATCGGAATTCCGCACCACACCTACCTTTCGCAAGCGACAGACCTTGCCCATATCAGTCTTCCAAGTTTCGTGTCCACCCTCACCGATTCCGGCTATACCACGCACTATATGTCGGCAGCGGACCCGGCCTGGGATAACCTAGGCGTTTGGATGGCAAAGTGGTACACCGCACAACACTACAACCGTCACCGCGAAGACGATTCCACCTTCATGGACAACGCCATCGAATACGTGCGCGACACCCTCGCCAAAGAAGGTCGCCCATTCCTTGCAACCCTCATGACCCGCTCGAACCATTACCCGTTCAACTTCGCCGCAGGCATGACCGACGAGCAAAAGAACCTGCCTTTGCAGGAACGCATCAACGTGACCATGGCATATGCCGACAGGCAACTGGGCCGATTCATCCATGCTATCGAAAACGAGGAATGGTACAAGAATACCTACGTCATTATCATGGCGGACCACGGATTTCCTCTAGGAGAAAACGGCATTTCGACAATGAGCGGCGGCGGATATTCAAACATCAGCTGGATTCCGTTCTTTATTCACGGAAAAGGCCTTGACTCCGTACGCGACACGACAACCGCATCGCAGATCGACATCGCCCCCACCGTGCTCGAACTTGCTGGTTTTGCTGTGCCGAACATCTTTATGGGGCATAATCTGTTAAGGGGTGGTTCGACGGCCTCATCGACCGATACAACGGATTCCGCTAGTGTTAAGGCTCCGCTTGAACGCGCGGGGCTTGCGCTCGGATCGTACTCGGGCTACGCCGCCATCGGGCTAGACGGTTACCGCTTTATCGCGAAATACCCCGTCCAAAGCGAAACACACCTTTTTGCCGACAGCGACCTGCTCCAGGAAAACGAACTCACCGGCAAGTTCCAGAACGAAGAAACTCACTTCTCCGCAATGCTCGACACATTGCTCAAGCTAGCGGACTACACGCTCGAGCGCGGATTTTAAGGACTAAGAGCGGCGACGCTGCTCCAGCAAATCTTCAAGGAGATGAACCCAGTTTTCTCCTATTTTATCCGGAGTGAAGTCCTGGGAACGCTTCCATCCGTTTTCCTGGACTTGCTTACGATAACCTTCGTCTTCAATCATTTTCGAAAGAGCGTTTGCCAGGGCATCCTCGTTTTCGCTTTCTACGCATAAACCTTGAGAATCATCCTGAATGATTTCTCGTTGGCGGCCCTTATAGTCACAGGCGATACAGGCAGCCCCCTGCGACATGGCTTCGATAAGAACCATACCGAAACCTTCGTAACGACTGCTGAGGACAAATATCTCGGAATCACTGAAAAAATCTTTGATATTCAGGTGGAATCCAGAAAGGACGACCCGATTTTCCAAATGGTTTTCGGCAATAAGACTTTCCAGGTACACGCGTCCGCTTTCACCTTCGCCGGCAATTTCCACGACCCAGTCAGGGTATTTTTCCTGAATTCGAGCCCAGGCCTTGATCAGGATATCAAACCCCTTGCAGTGCCAAATATTCAGGCGACCTGCGGCAAGAATCCGCTTTTTCCTCTCGACGCGAAGGATCTCTGCGGGCGGCATCGAAAGAGGATTCGGCATCACCTCCGTTCTCCGGAACTTCTTGACGACTATATCATGGTCCGTTTTTGTCAAAACGGTAACGCAGTCATAAACGGCGTTGAAGTAGAACTTGAGGAGGTAAGGGAAAAGATGCCTTTGCGAATAGGGATTCTTTTCGAAAGAACTGTGGTCAGACGAAACGATGATCTTGTGGAGCCCCAGAGCGGCCAAGTAGGTATAGAAAGTGGAATCCGGCATGACACCGATAATGATGTCAGGATTCTCTTTTTTAATGGCACGTCGAAGGCTGAAAATTTTCAGGGGAAAATAATGACGGAAACAAGGGAGGATTTTCACCCTTTCTTCAATAGGGTAAAAATCAAAGATGTTGCTCCGTTCCTTGTTGCTCACGAAAAAAGTCTCGTGACCCATTCGGGAAAACTGATTGGCAAGCTGAACAGCCACATTTTCCCCGCCACCACGGGCGATTCGGTTAAGGACAATCATTATTTTCATGAATCTAAATCTAGCAAAATCAAGAGCTTACGCCAACATTTTTATATATTTTGTCTATGACTACAAAGAAATCCCTGCAAGAAAGATTTTCAGCATGGTACATTCCGCTGATTTGTAAGCACCAATACAAAGCACTTGCTCTCTATTTCCTGCTTGCAGCACTATGCGCCTTCCCCATTTTCGTTAAACCCGGTCTCCGACTGGACGCCGACCTTTCTCATTTGCTGCCCGATGGAACCCCCAGCGTGCTTGCCCTGCAAGAATCCTACGAGCGTTTTGGCAGCACAGACCGCTTCACGATCGCCATCCAGAGTGACGATCCCGAAGTTGTGGCGGCGATGCAGGATTCCGTGGAAAACTATATCCATAGTCGTTGGCAAGGGGACTTCGTCTCAACGCAAAAAGACGAAGATAACCAGTTCTTCAAGGATAACGCCCTTCTTTACCTGCCCGTGTTCCATTTGGAACGCATCCGCAACAACCTAGAAGAGCTTCAGCTGGAAATTGGCAGAAAGAACGGTCCGCTTGTCGTGGACTTGCTCGGAGATACGCCAGCCGAAACCTCCGAAAAAAAGGAACGCATTTGGTTTGACGAAAACTTGCCGCAAGAACTCGGCCTTCCGGACGAAGCCGTTGGCGCCTTCGCCTCTTTCATTCAAAAGACTAAGATCAATTCCGCCCAGGAAGAGAGCGACGAATGGCACCCCAAGGATCCCGTGCCCGCCCATCTGAAAACACGCCTTATCGGATGTCCGAGGCCCGATAGCACCGGAAAGATTTTGTTTAACGGTGTCGTGAACGCAAAACTCATCAAGCCCTCCACCGATTACGAGTTTGTTACCCATATCCTTGCCCGTACAGATACGCTACTTGAGCATTTCAACGGGAAAACCTACTCCGTGCCTACCCGCTTTACCGTAGACGGTACATACGAAGGCCTCAAGGAAGTTGACGAAGTTGCAAACGACAGTATTTTCTCTTTTGGCATTAGCCTGGTGTTGATTCTCCTTCTTACCTCCTATTTCTTTAGGGGAATCAAGGGACCGATTCTTGTCACGGGTTCCGTGCTTTACGCCTGCATTCCGACCTTTGCCTTTACAGCCCTTTTCTACGGCAAATTGAATCCGTTTACGGTTTTTGTAGCCTCCATCATCCTGGGTATAGGAATCGACTACTCCATCCACATGCTGGGAACAGCCCAAAAACTGTTGCGCGAGAAAGCGACTTTGGAAGAAGTCCTTGAAGAAGCCCAAAAGCGTATGCTCAAGCCGTTTGTTCTGGCAAGCTTTACCACCATCGCCGCCTTCCTCACCTTGCTTGCGGCGCATTTCAAGGGTTTCTACGAATTCGGCGTTGTAGCATCTGCAGGTGTTTTCTTCAGTATGCTCACCTCCATCCTGGTGCTCCCGGTTTTCATCAAGTGCATGGGTGGCATTCCCAAGGCACCCGACAACAGTTTCTTCCCTAAGGCCTGGACAGAAGCGAAAATTCTCAACTTCTTCAAAGTCGCCGCAATCATCGGCTTTATCCTCGGTGCAATTTCCCTCTACTTTGCCCCGCAGGTGGATTTCGAACACGACCTCAAGAACCTTCGCCGAACATCTACGGTAAAGACAGTCGAAGACAACAAGATTTCTACAAAGGTGACGCGCGCAAGCTACAAGGCAAAGACCTCTACGCCTGCAGCGGTCATGGGTTCAAAGACCTCTCAGCTGGACAGGCTCTACGACACGCTGATGTATCGCCTCAACGTGGAACGCGATTCCATGCTCGGCAGTTTCATTACGCTCAGGAGCTTCATACCGCCAAAGGATTCCCAGGAAGCCCGTCTTGAAATCATCGAAGAAATTCGCGACCTGGTGGAAGCCCGCGTCTTTGACAAGGCCGAAGGAGAAGATTCCATCAACATCGCCAATCTGCGTAAACTCGCCATGGTCGATCATACCTTTAATCCAGAGGACATTCCTAGCTGGATTCTGGACATTGTCCGCGAAAAGGACGGTTCGTACGGCAAGATTGGCTTTATCTACGGTGATTTCCCCAGCTGGGATGCACATGCATTGCAACGTTTCCAGGACCGCTACGGCCACTGGAATTTTGACGGCGAAAACCTCCGTACCTTCTCTTCGCAATTCATTCTTTCTGACGTGATTTCTTCTGTAAAGGAAGACAGCTTCAATCTGGCGATTGTGATTATCCTCGTCATTTTCGGCACACTTCTCATTTCGTTCAGAAAGCCCAAGATTTTCCTGGTGGGTTGCATCCCCTTTGGCATGGGCGTTCTGCTGACGCTCGGATTGCTCGGATTCCTTAACGGAACATTCGAGTACGGCAAGATAAGCATCTACAACGTTATCGTCATTCCCATGACACTCGGAATCGGCATCGACGCCACGATTCACCTTGTGACGGCATGGAGCTCCAACAAGACGATGACACTTCGCCGCTTGATGGATACGACGGCAAGAAACGTGATGGCAAGTTCCTTGACGACCATTGCGGGTTTCGTCGGATTCCTCTTTACGACGCATAAAGGCCTGAAGGGAATCGGTGATCTGGCCTGCATGAGTATATTCATATTCCTTATCGCAAGCGTCGTCTTCTCGATGTTCCTCTGCGGAAAGATCCTAAAGAAGGAGTAGTCGGGTGAGATTCATTGAGCTATATCGTAGCATTATGCAAGGTGTCTGGAATATCGGCTTTGTCGAAAACACCTTGGATGAAGTCATCGACGGGAGCCCGCTAAAAATCAACTGGCTGAAACATGAATGCAAGAACCGCTGGTTTGCGGACCCCTTCATTCTCGATGTTACCGATGACAAGATATACGTCTTAGTGGAAGAATACTATTACCCCCATAAGCGAGGGCGCCTCGCGATGCTCACCGTCGATAGGGCAAGCAACACCCTCCTCAAGGTGGACACCATCCTGGAACTGGATTCGCATCTCAGCTTTCCTGCGATTATCCGTAGGGACGGCAAGATTCTCGTCTATCCTGAAAACTTCAAGGGAGGCGGACTGAAGCTCTACGAACTGGATCTGGAAAAAGCAGCCCTGGTGAACGGACGACAGGTAAGCGACGCCCTTCTGACAGACGCCATCTATACGGAATTATTCGGCAAAAAACAGATTTATTCTACGGAATTTCCCGATCCCAACGGCGCCACATTGGGCGTATACGAATTGAACGAAAACGGAAAGTACGTCAAGGTGAAGGAATACCGTTTTCCTGAAAACATCGCCAGAAATGCAGGCGACTGGTTTGAACATAAGGGAAAGCTATATCGTCCGGCCCAGGAATGTAACGTGGAATACGGCCACGGCATTTCCTTCCAGCAAATCGAAAATTCCCCGGACGGCCTCGTATTCAAGGAATTGTGGAGAAAGACCTCCCCTCACCCGACAATGAAGGTTGCTTTTCACACATTCAACATGTATAAAGGCGTCATGGTTGTAGACTGCCGTGGCTACCGTTACAGGGTGGCCGCCGGCATCATCAATTTCTTTAGACGTCCGTTCGTAAAGGGGTAGCCCCCTCTTTTACGGCATCATGATATCGTTGCGGAGTACGGAGCGCACCATTTTCGCAGCCCCCACCGCCCTCTTTTTCCATTCAAGGTCGGCAGCATCAGTCGTAAGCTCATAGTGGCTTTCGCCTCCAGCAGCGGCACGGTAAACATCTTCGTTTTCAAGCCCGCCAGTCAGCACATAATCCCTAAAGCCAAGGTAGTAGGCGTTCTGCGAGAAAAACACTGAAGGCTGTTCTGCAGGGCGTTCCTGGGCAAGCAAGTCGTATCCCCAGAAATGGTTGGGTTCGCGCACCTGCGAGAGGTCAAAAATCGTGGGGCCCAAATCCAGCTGCGAGGCGACATCTTCGCGAACGGTAAGTCCGCTAAAGAGTGCCGTATCCGCCGAGAAGATTCCAAGAAAGATTTGCGAAGCCGAAAGTCCAAGCGGCTGCGGAACCAGGTAATCCACCGAATCCACGGGCGTATCATGATCTCCCAGAATAAATACCACCGTATTTTCGAAATCGGGGCGAGCAGAAAGGGCATCAAAGAAGCGTCCAAGCTGCTTGTCCGTATAACGAAGCGCATTACGGAAACGCACCATGGCATCGTCCGGCTTATCGGTAAAAGCGTTTGGATAACCGTAGAACGGAATATGCGTAGAAATGGTATTGAACGAAAGTTCCCAGGGCTTATCCGTGGGCATTTTTTCAAGAAGTTCCACAGCCAAGTCAACACCCAAACTGTCGTCTGTATCGTCCACGACATCTTCAGCAATCAGGTGCCAATTCTTATTGAAAAATCTTTCAATAAACGGAAGCGTATGGTCAAAAATCGGATTCGAGACCGTCGCATACGCGCGTTGATAACCGGTCAAGAATTCGGGCCAGCCCTTGAACTTATTTGCGGCATAAAAGCTCGGAACGTCGCGGTTCGGGTGTGAGGGGAAACCCATATAGGTAGCCATCGTGCCACGCACCGTCGGATATCCGCCGCTAAAGGCGTGCCTAAACCAAAGTCCACCGCCTAAAGAATTCCCTGCAGAATCCTTGGCATAGTAGCCACCGCTTGCAAGTTTCCAGATATTCGGAGCCAAAGCGGTATCACCCGAAAGCATCTTGTTAAAGATACGTCCCTTGAACGATTCGCCCATGATGAACACGATGTTGTAGGGCTTTTTGGCCCTGTATTCATGCGTCGGAGCGCTACGGTACATCGGATGTTCCAATGCATTTTCACGACTTTCGACAAAATCCTTCGATAAGAAGGTATCCAAATCGCCCACCAGTTCATCGGTGATCTTAGCGTTGTCATGAATGAATTCGAAAGTTTCGACCGCCGCGATATGCAGAATCGGCGCCGTAAGCGTATGTTTTCCCAAAGTGAAGCGCCACTCGATTTTTGTATGAATCAGCGGAATTTCGCCCCAGCCGCGGGCCCCCGAAAGGAACAGCACCAAAGGCGTAAGCGACAAAGCCATGCCGACAGCGAACATGGTCCAGGGGATTTTTTTGGACGAGGGTTTCCAGGATCCGTTGCGGTTATCGAGGACTTTTGAACGGCGATGCGCACGCAACCGAAGCGTATAGGCAACTACAAATGCGATAGCCCCTACAAAGCAGAGAACGACCATCGATACCCAGAGAACCGTCCCGAGCAGATCGCCCCCCAACGTCGAAACCGTGGTGGCATCGGTTATGTTCGAAATATGGAAATACGTGCGCAGGAAAGAAAAGGAAAGACGCTGGTGCGAAAAACGAAAAACGTCATAATCCACAATCGCCACGAAAAAGTACAGTGCGTAGAAAATGGCGAGTCCGCGCGGAGCACGTGCAAAGCCAAAGAGCCCCGCCATGGCAAGTATGGCACCGAACGCCATAAAGACCTGCCAAATCGTCTTTCCCTCGAACATTTCGGTAAGCGAAAGTCCAAGCGGATCGGGCAAACTGTAGAAAAACACCAACAGCACACTCTGCACCAGCAGGGCGACAAGCGCCAGCGCAAGATAGGGATTCTTCAGAAAACGCACAACTACTCCTTCAATACAAAAACTAACGGACAGCGCGATTGTCCTTTCCAATAAGAGCCCCCAACACTCTCAGGGGGAACACGAGGAAAGGCATCTTCTTGTAAATCCAGGCAAGCGACTTCGCGAAGGCATAGCTGCGGATAATGTAGGCACCACCGGCCCCCACCTTGCGGGTCTGGAATTCAAATTCTTCCTTGGCGTGGGCAATCACGTCATCGTAATATTCGTTGATCGAAATGCTCTTGTCTTCATTGACCTTCACTGGAATATTCTTCAGGTTGGTGTAGAAGTCCTTGCGCAAGATTTTCGGCAAGAACAGGTCCATACTTGCGGGCACCTTGTGACCGCGAGTGTCGATGATACGTGAACCGAAGAAGTGCAGCACCTTCGCGGTCGGAAGGAAACGGTTACCGTAGGCCAGCTGACAGTTCCAGCCGCCAGGCATCTTCTTAGTAATGTAGCCGAACTTGAAGTTCGTTTCGGCAAGGCTCGCCATGTCGAAGGGGAAATTCTTCGATACGCAATAGAGCCAGAGTTCGTGCCAGGTTTCAAAGAACTTGCGGGCTTCAGGAGTGTCTGCGGCAAACATCACTCCCCCGTTAAAGATTTCATCGTTCAGAATCGGCGAGAAGCCCATCATCTTCGCGTTGTTCAGCACCTTCTTGCGGTTAATCGCCTTCGAAAGATTCGTATGGAAATCGAGCACCGCATAAATTCCACCCTTCCATTCTTCGGGAATGGAGAGGTCGCCCACAATCGCGATGTCGGAATCCATGTACAGAAAATCGCCGTCAATGACGTTGCGCATCACCGTCTTGAGGTAGCGGGAGCGAAGCATCGGCGTGAACTTTTCGTCGAGGGTGAGTACCTTGAGTTCATCCACCGCATCTTTCAAGGCCGCTCGCGGACCAGTTAAAGTCGCAGCGGTCTTATCGTCCGTCAGGAGCGTTACGAACGCGCCCGGATTATGCACGCGGAGCGATGCAATCGCGACAAGCGTCTGTTCACAAAAGAAATCTTTGGGGGAACTCGTCAAAACAAAAAGGTACTTCGTCATGGTGCAAAATATATCAAAAATTTTACACGTCCGTACAAAAACGAACGCATTCCACCCCCCTAAAAAAGCCTCTCGTCAGATTTTAATTTATTCAAAAAACGAAACTACCGGCGGAAGTCCAAGTTCATACTCTTTCGACAATCTTTCAAATATTTTTACTAAAATGCCTAGAACCGAATCTTTTTTCTTAATTTTTTGCTAAATTATTTGCGTATGATTCAATTCAGTCAAACTTCATGGCAAGAATACACTCTGGCAAACATGCTCGAGACGATGCGTTACGCCCCCATGAACATGACTATCGGCAAAAATCCCGTTCTCCACTATACACTTCCCAAGGCACTCGAAGCAGGCGAAATCGTCCGCTACAATATCGTCGTCGGTTTTAGGAAAATTAGCTGGACAGGTCGCATCAGCGCTATCAACAACGGGAAAATCATGGTCCGCCTAGACAAGGGGCCGTTCCGTGGTTTCAACGCCACCCACGAATTTGTTGACGAAGGCAACCTGACCGGATGCTACGATGAATTTTCTTTCCAGGGATTCAACGAATTCCCCGAAGAATCTTTCTCCAAGGTCATCTCTGACGCAAGCATCGTTTACGCCGTCGCCAGTCGAAAAGATGCCCGCGACGCCATTCTCGCTATCGAAAGCAAGAAACAGACCCAAGGTTTTACAGCCATCGACCAATCCGCAACTGCCGGATAGGTGGTCCCATGTACAGGAATCTGGAACAGGCACTGCTGGATCTTGAACGAGCAGGCATGCTCAAGCGTATTTCACGCGAAGTGGATCCCTATTTGGAAATGGCGGAAATCGCCCGAGAGACTTTCGAAGCCCATGGTCCGGCGCTCCTTTTTGAACATGTCAAAGGTAGCCCTTTCCGCGCAGCCTGCAACATCTTCGGAACTCAGGAACGGCTAGACTTCCTTTTCCAGGATACCCTCAACGGTACAAAGACGGCGGTACTTTTCAAGTCGAATCCGGTAGAATTCTTTAAACACGCAAGCCCCGCGACATTATGCCGAGCGGCCCTCACCGGCCTCCACTCGCTCCCGCAAAAGAGCGGAAGCATCAAAGATTTCGAGGAATGCAAACTCTCCGACCTGCCGCAGCTTGTCTGCTGGCCTCACGACGGAGGCGCATTCATCACGCTCCCGCAGGTTACGACGCGCCCGGCCGAAAATGCATCGGTCATGACGACCAACGTGGGAATGTACCGCATCCAGATTTCAGGGAACGATTACGTACAAAACAGCGAATGCGGACTGCATTACCAAATCAAGCGCGACATCGCAAGGCACCATCAGAAAGCGATTGAAGAAGGACGCCCCCTCAAGGTAAGCATCTTCATTGGCGGCCCGCCCGCCCACACCGTTGCAGCCGTGATGCCCATGCCCGAAAACTTGAGCGAACTGCTATTTGCAGGAATGCTGGGCGGGCGGCGTTTCCGCTACTTTGACTACAACGGCTACCTGGTTTCAGCCGATGCAGATTTCTGCATTCTCGGTGAACTAGAGCCCACTTTAAAAGACGAAGGCCCCTTCGGCGACCACATCGGCTACTATTCCGACAGGCACCCGTTTCCGTTCCTGAAAGTTGAAAAGGTGCTGTGCAAGAAAAACGCCATTTATCCGTTTACCGTTGTCGGGCGACCGCCGCAAGAAGACACCCTGTTCGGAAGTTTCATCCATCAAATTACAAAGCCGATGGTTCCCGCCTCGATACCGGGACTTGTGGCACTCCATGCCGTCGACGACGCCGGAGTCCACCCGCTTTGCCTGGCACTTGCGCATGAACGATTTAGGCCCTACGCCAAGAGCGAAGAGCGCGAACCGCTTGAAATTCTGAAAACGGCAAACGCCATTCTCGGCTTCAACCAGGCAAGCCTCACCAAGTACCTGTTCATCGCCGCGCAAGAAGACGAAACTGAGGGCCACAAAATCGACGTCAACAACGTTGAAGGTTTCTTGAGACACGTTCTAGAACGAATCGATTTCGGCCGAGACCTTCATTTTGAAACAAGCACCAGCATCGATACACTGGACTACACCGGAACAAGGCTCAATCACGGATCCAAGCTGACCCTTGCCGCAGCAGGTTCAAAAAAACGAGAATTGCACCAGAACACCGCCGACTTGCAAAGCCTAGAAATTGCAGGCATTACCGCGAAAGCATGCCCCATGCCGGGTGTACTGATTCTGCAAGCCCCTGCCTACGACGACGCCCAAAGAAACGAACTTCTTCAGCAAATCGAATCGGCTCTTGCCCAATGGCAATTCCGCGAGAACTACCCGTGGATTTCCCTTGTCGATTCTGCCCCCATTTTGGAAGATTCTATAGACATCGAAAAACTCCGCGATTTCCTGTGGCTAACCTTCACGCGATCCGACCCCGCCAAGGACGTTTTCGGCTACCGCGCCCAAATCCGCGACAAGCACTGGGGATGCGAAGCCCCGATGATTGTCGATGCACGAATCAAGCCGCACCATCAGAAGGCTTTAACAGTCTCCGCAGACATTCGCGCCCAAGCAAGAAAAATCTTGGCCGAAGAGCACGTTTTCAAGGAGAACGAATGAAACGAATCCTCCTTGCCATCGGCATCCTCCTAGGAATCGCCCTTCCCGCATTTTCAACACATAAATGCGGAACCGCCCTGTTGCTCGAACAACTGCGCAACCGGAATAAAAATACCAGCGCAACCCTTTCTGAAAATCTTTCGGCACGCGTAAAACTGAGTTCCTGTACCGACAGCGACTTTTACGACAGCGTCTATTCCCGGACAACGGAGCATTTCCAGATTTTTTTCACGTTGAACGGACCGCATAGGACTACCTTTGAGTACGTCGATTCTCTCGCCAAAGCACTCGAATACGCATGGGATTTCCACGTCCGTAAACAAGGAATGAAAGCGCCCCTAGGCCACTCCCCGACCATTCAATTCGAACAGACGGTTAAGGAAAGTCTTTTTCCAGTCGAAGTGGTCGACATGGGTTACCAGCGGACCGTACCGTGCAGACAGTGTTACGGATTCGCCCATCCGTTCGACAACGGGCAAAGCCAGCTGGCCATCGAAAATGACTTCAAGTACGCTCCGACAACCTCTCAGGTCTTTGACACCATAAGCATCAACGGGAAAAACTGCGCCTACGTCCGCTCTACGGTCGATTTTGAAAATGTCGCCCACGGTTACTCCTACGCCAAGAACTTTATGCAGGCCCTCCGGGTAACGGCAGCACATGAACTATACCACACCATTCAATTCCGTTACATCGAAGACCTCAAGAACCCCTCCTTTTGGCTAGAAGCCGCAGCAGCAGGCATCGAAAACGTCGTCGCCCCCGATGTGGACGACTACTTCATTTACCTTCCGAAAATGGCCTCTAACGTCGGGACGCCGCTTTCTGGAATGGAATCGGATTACGGAGCAGGACTCCTTTTTCTGTACCTCTACCACCATGTAGCCCACAACATCGACAAGCTGATTCTTGAAAGCTTTGGAAAATACCCCTCAAAAGCCTTCCAATACCAGCTAACGCAAGTGGCCAGCAAGAAAAAACTTTCGGCGGACTCCCTGTTCCACGACTTTGCGACAAGGCTAGTCCTTTCGGGGGAACTCTCTTCGCATGCCGATTCCAGTTTCTGGATCGACCCGGACCAGCCTCGATGGCCCGAATTCAGGATTCTTCCCAAGGAAAGCCATTTTGAAGCGGACGCTCTAAGCGATCTCGCCTACATGTTCTATTACAACGGTACACCGGATCTTGCTCATTTAACAGGACGCGCCTCCGCCATGGCGCTCAGCCAGGACGCCTACCGTATACGCTTTTTACCGACCAGCAACAGTGTCGATTCGACCTTCACCGAATTTAGCGGCACAGTCGATTCCGTCCTCTGGGTCGTAAGCCGGTTCACCGAGACAGACGCCATACCAACGGTTTTCAAGGATTCCACCCTGCGCGCCTACCCCTCGCCCTGGCGACACGGCCCACTCTGCTTTACGCCCCTTCCGCAGAATAAGGACTTCATCGAAATCCGCAACCGCCGCGGAAATTTGGTCGAAAAAATCAAGTACGAAAATTATACCCAGTGCATCGATGAAGCACGGGTCAAGTCGCTTTTAGCTCCCGGTGTCTACCGTTTCAGGGTAGGCAACAGCGGCAAGCTAAAAGACTTTATCGTTATCTATTAAAACTTGAATCGGATTCGAGACTAGATAAAGATCAGTCCGAAGATTCCAAGTGCCCAGACGTACCAAGCGAAGTGCTGGAACTTGCCTTTCTGCAAGAAGGTCATGAGCCACTTGAGGGCGATAATGCCGAAGATAAACGACACAACCATGCCCACCAGGAGTTCCGGAGTAAAGCCACCCGCTGTAGCGCACTTCATCGCCTTTTCGGGAGCAAGAACAGCCTGTTCCGGAGTCATGGACTGACACTTAAGCCACTTAATGCAGTCAAGGAGGGCAGCACCGCCCACGGCAGGAATGCTCATCAGGAAGCTGAATTCGCCCGCATACTTACGGTTTACGCCCATGAACATCATGGCGCTAATGGTAGAACCGCTACGGCTGATGCCCGGAATGCAGGCAATCCCCTGCACAACACCGGTCACGAGAGCTCGCCACCAGTTCATCTTGACGCCTTCGTTATCCGGATGCTTTGCACCGGTCGCCCCCCACTGAGATGTGAAAAGCAAAATGCCGGTAAAGAGTTCGGCCACGCACACGGCACGCGGATTTTCGAACAGGCCTTCAAGCGCATCCTTGAATCCAAGACCGATAAGCGCCGTCGGGATGCTCGCGAGAATGATGTAGCCCGCTTCGCGAAGCTGGTCGGGATTTCTGCGGAGGCACCCCACGATGATATCGGTAATCTTCTTGTGGAAGACAACGAAAATGGAAAGGAGCGTACCCGCATGGAGCATGATGTCAAAGAACATGCCCGCTTCGTTCATGCCTAGAAGTTCGTGCCCGATAACGAGATGACCGGAACTGGAAATGGGGAGGAATTCAGCGAGGCCCTGCAACAGGCCGAGGATAATAGATTCAATCATAGTGCGGTAAATGTAGCTTTTAGATGAGAGACGAGAGACGAGAGACGAGAGATTTTTAGTTTTTTCATTGCGCGAAGCGCCATTATTTCACTTTCGTCTCTAGTCTGTAGGACCGAAGGTCCGTTCTTTCGTCTAATATTACTATCTTCAAAGTCATGGCTCGCAAATTCCTTCTCTGCTTTCACGATTTCAGCGTCTGGAACTACCAGAAAATGCTCCCGGTTCTGGAACAACTCAAGGACCTGGCAGGAGCGCCCTTCAGCATTCTGGTGATTCCCGATACCGAAAAAGCACCCCCCGAAGCAGTCGACGGTTTCCGCGAAGCCCTTTCACAGCTGAAAGATGACGGATTCGATCTCGCCCTGCACGGATACAAGCACAGGGCTGAATTCAGCCAGGGGCGAAGCTACGCCGGACTGATCGCCATGAACCTCACCCACGGCGAAGCCGAATTTGCTGGCCTCAGCGAATACGAATCCAGCCGAATTCTCCACGCAGGCATCGATGCCTGGAACAAGCTTTTCGGCGATTCTACGACAAAGCCCTCGGCGTTTATTCCGCCCACCTGGTACAGCAATAAGTTTTTGCCCAGCCAGGTGCACGCCGAAAAAATGATCTACGAAGACCGCTACGCCATCGTGACCGCCAAGAGAAAACGCTACGCCTCCCCCGTCGCAAGCTTTGCGGGAATTCCCAATTTTTTAGTCAACCCCGCATTCAGGTTCGGTGAATTTATTCAAAAAATTCCCTTCGGACTCCCCCGCATCGCACTCCATCCAGTTGATTTTCCGCAGCACGAAAAAGCGATACACAACCTGATTCGCGCCGCCCTTGGATGTGGCCGAAAGCTAACCCGATATAAGGATCTCTAAAAGGACATCTAATAGCACTCCCGCACAACAGGAGAACAGATTTCACCATACAAGAAAAACCGGCTGCATCAGCAACCGGCTTTCTTAATTTGTCTAGACCGACTTACTTCACCTGGAAGTAATAGGTCTGCAGGGTCTTGCCGTCCTGGGAAAGCTGAATAATCTGCTTACCCTTCGGTAGGTTGCCCGTAATCTGGAAAAGGTTTTCAGCCTTGTACTGGACGTTCAGGTTCGTACCCTTGGCCTTGTCCACAAAGAGACCGGTCTTTTCGTCGGCACCGAAGCCCTGGCAGTCGCTATGATCGGCCACCTTGCCTTCGACAGCAGGATAGGTCGTTGCGACCAGCGGAGAAGTCACGGAGCTTGCGTTCACGTAGAACACGTCAAGAGCACCTTCGACTACGCGCGGAGCCGGAAGCGGAACGAGCTTGATCTTGGACTTTTCCTTCTTTTTCTTCTTGTCGTCCTTCTTGGGAACCTTGCCCGCTTCAGGATCCTGCGGGAAAACGAGACGGTAGCCGGCGATAGAGGCGTCGGTGCAAGTGGTAGACCACACGACCCATTCGTTCTGGATCTTCTTCGGGCCTTCTTCGCTACCGGTGTACATGCCAGGAGCAACCTGGTCGCTGTATTCGTACAAGGTCACGGAGAGGTTCGGGTTCTTTTCGTCGGTGGCAATCTTCTGCTGACCGAGAATGTACTTGGAACGGCGAGCCTTGATGAGATATTCACCAACGGGAACCTTTTCGAACTTGAACTTACCCTGCTGCAAGTCTGCCTTGTAGGGGTACTTCGGGTTCTGCGTACCGAAGATGGTAGAATCCATCCAAACGGTCGGCATTTCGATTGCCTTGCCGGTAAACGGATCGAGGACGACACCTTCGATGGTGCCAGTCTTCTGGCAACCGGTCATAGCCAAAGCCACGAGAGCGGCTGCACCAATAAAGAGTTGCTTTTTCATTTAAATCCCTTTAGTAAATAAAAGGCCCCCTTGGTTTTGCAGGGGGCCCATCGCTTTGATGAAATTATTCAGCGTCTTCGGCCTTGGCAGGAGCAGCCTTGCGGGTCTTACGCTTTGCACCAGTGATGTTGCCAGCGAAACGCTTGTTGAAGCGGTCGATACGGCCAGCCGTATCCACGCGATGCTGCTTACCCGTCCAGAACGGATGGGTATCAGCCGTAATTTCCAAAGAAATTACGCTATATTCAACACCATCGATAGTCTTCTTTTCGGCGGAAGACTTCGTGGAGCGGGTGATGTATTCTTTACCCGTATTCGCATCGACGAACACGACCGGTTGATAGTTAGGGTGGATACCTTCTTTCATTTTATAAACTTCCTATTGAAGCAGTTAGAATTTGAGAGCATAAATTTAGAAGATTTTCGCCATTTTGGCAAGACTAATGCACCAAAAATCCACAAAAACCCCACTTACGCACGATGATTTCATTTTTAAACACTCCATTTCTATTTCACCAACCCCTACACGAATTGTTTCAAAAATAAACATCATATATATGAATAGGGGGCTATTTTTGCTTGGCACGAAAATTGCATAACAAAGGGCGAAATCAAATAAACAGTCCAACTTGGACTAAAAAGTACAATCTGGGTTCAAAAACCCGCAAAAAAGGAAAAAAGAAAATGATTAAGCCTCTTGCAGATCGAATCGTCGTCAAGCCGGCAGAAGCCGAACAGAAGACCTCCTCGGGTCTCTTTATCCCGGATAACGCCAAGGAAAAGCCGATGCAGGGTAAGGTCGTGGCCGTGGGCCCGGGTCGCAAGAACGACAAGGGCGAAGTCGTAGCCATGGAAGTCAAGGTCGGCGACGTGGTTCTCTACGGCAAGTACAGCGGCACCGAAGTCACCGTCGACGGTGAAAACTACCTCATCGTGAAGGAATCGGACGTCATCGCTACTTTGTAGTGGTTAGTAAACAGTAGGCAGTAAACAGGTTAAGTTAGGCGGCTTCGCCGCGATTATAAAAACTAACCACCAACCACTAATCACTAACCACTCTTTCAAAATTTTAAACAAGGACAATCAAAAATGGCAAAGCAACTTAAGTTTGATGTAGCAGCTCGTGAATCCCTGATGAAGGGGGTCGACAAACTCGCCAACGCAGTCAAGGTTACCCTCGGTCCTAAGGGCCGCAACGTGATGATCGCAAAGGCCTTCGGCGCCCCGAACGTCACCAAGGACGGCGTGTCTGTCGCTAAGGAAGTGGAACTCGAAGACGCCTACGAAAACCTCGGCGCCCAGATGGCCAAGGAAGTCGCCAACAAGACTTCTGACGCTGCTGGTGACGGTACCACCACTGCAACAGTGCTCGCTCAGGCCATCACTCGCGAAGGCCTCAAGAACGTGGCCGCCGGTGCAAACCCGATGGACATCAAGCGCGGTATGGACGCCGCCGTCGAAGCCGTGATCAAGGAAATCGGCAAGATGGCCGTGAAAATCAACGGCAAGGAACACATTGCCCAGGTCGCAACGATTTCTGCTAACAACGACCCAGAAATTGGTGAACTCCTCGCCAACGCTATGGAAAAGGTCGGTAACGACGGTGTAATCACCATCGAAGAATCCAAGACCGCCGAAACCATCCTCGACGTTGTCGAAGGTATGCAGTTCGACCGCGGCTACCTCTCTCCGTACTTCGTCACGAACACGGACAGCATGGAAGTCAGCCTCGAAAATCCGTACATCTTGCTGTACGACAAGAAGATTTCTACCATGAAGGATTTGCTCCCGATGCTCGAACACGTTGCAAAGCAGGGCAAGTCTCTCCTTATCATCGCCGAAGACGTCGATGGCGAAGCTCTCGCAACACTCGTTGTGAATAAGATGCGCGGCACCCTGAAGGTCGCTGCCGTCAAGGCTCCGGGCTTCGGTGACCGTCGTAAGGCCATGCTCGAAGATATCGCTATCCTCACCGGTGGTATGCTCGTTTCCGAAGACACGGGTGCAAAGCTCGAAGACGCTCCGGTTACGGTTCTTGGCCAGGCCAAGTCCATCACCATCACGAAGGACAACACCACGATCGTCGAAGGTGCTGGCGACGCCGCTTCTATCAAGGCCCGTATCGGTCAGATCAAGAAGCAGATCGAAGCCACCACGAGCGACTACGACCGCGAAAAGCTCCAGGAACGCTTGGCCAAGCTCGCTGGCGGCGTTGCCGTCATCAAGGTCGGTGCCGCTACTGAAGTTGAAATGAAGGAAAAGAAGGACCGCGTCGACGACGCCATGCACGCAACCCGCGCTGCCGTCGAAGAAGGTATCGTTCCGGGTGGTGGCGTTGCCCTCATCCGCGCCGAAAAGGCCATTGACGAACTCAAGTTCGACAACATCGACCAGAAGACCGGTGCAGCCATCATCCGCCGCGCTATCGAAGAACCGCTCCGCCAGATCGTGCAGAACGCTGGTCTCGAAGGCTCTGTCGTGGTGAACAAGGTGAAGGAAGGCAAGGACGCCTTCGGTTACAACGCAAAGACCGACACTTACGAAGACCTCATCAAGGCTGGCGTGATCGACCCGGCCAAGGTGACCCGTACGGCCCTCAAGAACGCCTCTTCTATCGCCTCGATGATTCTCACGACCGACTGCGTGATCACCGAAAAGAAGGAACCGAAGCCGGCAGCTCCTGCTATGGATCCTTCCATGGGTGGCATGGGCGGCATGATGTAATCTGCGGTTCGCTAGAGTAATTCTCCTTATGGACGTCCGGTTCTTTGAACCGGACGTTTTTGCATTTCAATTGAAGAATGTCAATTGAAGGGAAACTATTAGTAGAAACAAAAAAAGCCTCCCCCGAATATTCCGGGAGAGGCAAATTTATCACGTCAGAACTCCCCCACCAAAGGGCGATATTCTGCGATGCGATTATTTCTTCAGGTACACGCCCTTTGCTTTCGGCTTGCCAATGTTACGGCCCTTAAGGTCGAAGGTTCGCTTTCCAAGGCGATTGAAGTGAATTTCGCCGGTGCGGGTATCAAGCTTGCCGATAACCGTCGTGTGTTCACCGCCATTGTCCCCCCGACTGACGACAACCACATCAATGGTTTCGGGAAGATTTTCAACGCTTGCCACAGGTTCTGCTGCGGCCGAGTAGCCCTTCGGAACAGGAGCATTGGTGGTCGGCTTGGGCAGCGGACTATAGACCATATAGGCACGCAGCGGACGAATCCATGCGCCGGCGCCAAACTTATAGAACTGGCCAACCTTGAAATTTTCACCCTGACTCTCTGCCGCAAATCCCCAGACATGTCCTATATCGGAATCACCCTTATTCCAGACTTTCTTCTGGAGCGTTCCGCGGAACACCCAGTCGTACGAGCGGGCCTCGGTAGATTCGGTAGGCATAATCGTTACACCTCCATCGAAAGAAATCGTTTCAGATTCCATTTCAATCATATACGGAGTATACGCTTTGAGTTTGCCCGCATATTTATTGCAGTTTGAGTTCTCTGCCGTAGCAACGGCGTCACTGCACCATACATAACTCATTCCGATAGCCGTATCACCGTTGTCCTTTTCGACCAGACCCGTAAATTCGATAACGGACTTTGCTCCCCAAATATTTGAGGCATCGATATCAAAGGGCAGCATAATCGTCGAATATCCGTTCGTTGAGAAAGAACGCTCAAAATAAACCCCATCGACCGGGATTGGGGACGGAATGTTGATGGGGTCGAATCCATTATAGAGTCCGTCAATCGTTGCCCAGACCTTGCCATTCGCCTTAGAGATAGAAACTGCAGCGTATTCACCTTTTACAAGTCTCCATGAAGGCGTTACCGTCACTTTAGACGACGGCATCGTGAACTTATAAGAAGTCCCGGTTGCTTGAACCGACAATTTATTACCATAAGCATCTTTCACGACAATTTCCGTCAACTCATACCCCGCGTTAGGCGTCGCCGTCAGATAGACTGGCTGACCATGCGTTGCTCTGTAATCGTCAGCGGTCATGGAACCACCGACAACAGAGGCAATACTTACTGTGCGATTGCTAATAAGATTTACGGTAAGATCGAAACCAGACTCTAAATATTTATTACAGCTCTTTAATTTACATGGATCAGAGCCAAAATAAAGAGTTACCACATTATCCGTACTAGTCACCGTCGGAACGCTATTAGCACCAGGCCCCTGTACTTTTGCCTTAGGAGTTCCACCATTTGGATACAAAGCATCATAGATAGAGAGGGAATCGTTTTCTGCAAAGAACTGAGCAGAGCCCGAAATTTCCATCACATAACCTTCAGGTGCCTTTAACGCAATTGTGTCTTGGGTCCCCAAGAAATAACACCCACCAACCATTCCTTTCTCAGCCTCCACACAAGCTTTCGGACCGCCATTATCGTACACATGGAAGGTTTCCACATATTCAGGGATCTCTATAGTCCTTGCAATATTTTGGAACATACTTACATACGCACCAGAAAGGTCATTCGTCCAGGTGGGCGTTACCAGAACATTCGATTCTGGCATACTGAAGGTGTACACATCCCAGAACCATTGATCTTTATTCTTTGGAGAGGAATAAACTTTCCCTCCATTCGATTGAACGACGCTGATTCCGGAGAGTATATAACCTTCTTTAGGATTAGCGGTCAATGTCACCGTTTCATAGGCACTATAAGCCATTTTATCGGCAGACATGACTCCTTCCGCGGCATCAGACACATCCACCTTGTACAGAGCCGAACTCAGGGATACATTGAATACAAAACCGCTCGAGACGTATCTAGGGGCATCCGCTCCCGAAGCAAAAAAGATTGTCATTGTATTTCCGGACGTGATGACTGAACTAAAAAGAACATTGTCGCCACTGGATTTTTCCAACAGGCCTTTCGCACCCGCATTATCGCCATCATAAATCATCAGATAGGCGTAATTTTGATAAGTCGACAAAGATCCCGACACAATAAAGTTATAACCTTCAGGAGCCTTCAAAACAAGGGTTCCATTCGCGTTGTAGCTATAGTTATCATCGCTGCCACCATCGTCGTACACCGTAAACGACTTTACGGTTTCCGGAATTTCAATAGTCCTTGTACCACTTTGTGGCATATTCACAAACAGGCTCCCGCTTGCAATCTTTGTCCACGAGGGAGTAACGGTTACTCTGGACTCCGGCATCACGAAGGAAAGTTTACTCGTACTAGAAAGCTCGCCATACTCCCCTTTTACAGTCACCGGATTTCCATATTCGTCCACAACGTTTATACCAGCAAGAGCATACCCCTCGGCCGGAGTCACCGTCAAAGAGACCTTTTCACCAGATGCGACGGATACTTTGGGCGTCGACACGGATCCGCCCTCAACATCCACAACGTCTACATCGTAAAAAGCAACGAGATCCACTTGAAGGTCGAGACCACTCGCCCTATCAGTCGTTGAAGTCGATTTAAACTGCAGTGTCATATTGCCACCGTCATTGATGAAGGAAACTCTTTTTTCGTCGCCTTTACCTTGAAATTTCTTCAACAGCAGACCGTTTCCATCATAAATGTTCAAAACAGCGTAGGCTTCCATTGATCCTTGCAATTTCAATCCATAGCCGGAACGAGCAATCAATTCCAAGGTTCCATCGGCATCGTAACTGTAGGGTTTGTACAAGCCTCCATCATCAAGCACACGGAGACCTTTACCTACCGGGACAGAAGCCGCATTCGTGCCTGTTTGGGGCATTTTTACAACCCCATACCCATAGTTTTCAACAACTTCCACGGTAAGATCTAGGCCCTTGTAGGCATCGAATTGAGAAGATTTTAAATAGAGCGTTAACATACGTCCTGTACTTACAACATCGATAGACTCATCACTAGCGGTAGTATTATAAAGTTCGTTCGCATTGGGATCTCCATCAAAGGCTAGGAACTTGGTACCACTCATTAGAGCCGCACTCCCCGTCACCCGCAATTTGCAATATGGAGGAGCCGTCAAAGTTAAATATTCATTCACATAGCTACTATAATTACCATTCTTTCCCCCGTCGTCATACACTTTGAACGAAGAAACATCCTCAGGAATTTCAATAAACTTCAGCCAGTCATCCGCCATGTTCACATATAAATTTCCGTCACTGTCTTTCGAGAGGCCTCCTGTAGAAAGCGATTTCGTCCAGGACGGATTAACCTGAGTTTTAGAATTGGATTGCGTATACGTAAAGGTTTTGACGTTCCCGTAACTTCCATATTCGAATTTATCATAATCCACATTACCGAATTTAATCCCCGAAAGCGCATAACCTTCTGAAGGGGTCGCAGTCAAAGTCACAACGTCACCAGAAACAGGACTTTCCTTATCTGAAGAAACCGTACCACCGGTAACATTTTCAATAACTAATTTGCGATTATCCTTCCATGTAGAACTGACGGTGACTTCAGCGGCAGGCATAATAAATGTTTTTTTGTTATCACCCACAGATGTCAGCGATACGTTATTGCCGCCATACATGACCTTTAATTCCGTAAGTTCAAATCCCGCTTTTGGGCGAATCGTCAAGGTCACGGTTTCACCTTGAATGGCGTTAAGCTTATCCGACGAGATAGAGCCACCCGTTGCACTACCAATATATACGACATGGGGTTCAAGATACGTCACATGAATATGGTCATTCAGGCCATTGTCATAGTTGTACGAACTTCCCATCGTTGTTACAAAACGGAACGTAATCTGGTTGGTTGAGCTAGTTACAAGATCAGGTTCTGCCAAGCAACCCGCCCTAAGCATATGATTATTGGAGGCATTCACCCCATTGCCATATCGACCTTTACAATATATGGACGAAGGCGTTACACTTGTAGGTCCGTCATAAACATCCAAGAGAAAGTAATCGTCGGGACCACGGTCATATGAAGCGCCCACCCTATCAACCGCCAAGCCTCCACTTATTTTTAAACGAGAACTCGTTGGAGCCTTGATCGTCAAAGAGCCATTTGCACTATAGCTGCGTTCCTGTACCACGGCAATTTCTTTCAGCGATTCACTCAAAGTAATGGTATTTGTTCCCTGATAAGGAATTTTCACCAGATTGCAGCTATGCTCGCCATAGGAGTAGCCAGAAGAACCATCAATGCATGTAGTTTGCACTGGTGTTACATCGGCCGCACCAGCTACCGAGGTTAAAGCACAAAGTAACAGGCTTAACGCCTTGAATTGCTCGGAAATTGAAACACGTTTCATGGATTCTCCTATTTAAGGGCGAACAATTGATAAGCCGCCACTTTCATGTAATAAAAAAGATAGACAAACGTAACCACGCTGTCAAACAAAATAACAGTTCCGAACAACGTTGTGAGTGGGG
This sequence comes from uncultured Fibrobacter sp., assembly GCF_947166265.1. NCBI lineage: Bacteria > Pseudomonadati > Fibrobacterota > Fibrobacteria > Fibrobacterales > Fibrobacteraceae > Fibrobacter > uncultured Fibrobacter sp. Next base: position 152,442 of record NZ_CAMVDO010000003.1, read on the forward strand.
GCGGCGGGGTGCTACAACAGCTCAGCAATGTTGATGATTTCTATGGCGGGATTCTGCTCGGCTATGCCGAGCAGTTCCGGCTGGGGCTTGAATACAGATTATCAGCTTTCTCACGGCGGGAGGCTACACCGCTTCGCGGCGTAGCCCCGGCTTCGGCTCGGTTATGCCGGCAAGTACACTTGCCGGCGCAACACTCGCCTTACGCCGTGGTCGAACACGGGTTCTCCTGTTGCGTCATAAGTATGAAAAAGAGGCCCCCGAGGGGACCTCTTTTTCATACTCACGGCGGGAGTCGAACCCACGACCCGCTGCTTAGAAGGCAGCTGCTCTATCCAACTGAGCTACGCGAGCGTTGTGGCGCAAATATAGAAAAAAATTTCAAGTTTACACCGATTATTAAAAAAATCCCATTGCCGATTGGCGTATTTTTATTATATTTATGCACGTATCAACATATTTGCATAGGCTAAGGGTGCTGGTCCGACCCGCCCTACGGAGAGATAATGAAGATTGTAGACATTCTGAAGCAAGACAAGATGAGCCTTTCGTTCGAAGTGTTCCCGCCGAAAAAGGAAACGAGCTTCGAAAACGTGAAGACCGCCACCGAATCGATTGCAGCCCTTGGCCCCGCATTCATGAGCGTGACCTACGGTGCAGGCGGCGGAGTAAGCCAGTACACGCTCCAAATCGCAAAGAACCTGAAAGAAAAATTCGGCATTCCGATGCTTGCCCACCTCACCTGCGTTTCGAGCAGCAAGGAAACTATTCACCAGCGCATCGAAGACATGCGGGCCGCAGGCATCAAGAACGTGATGGCCCTCCGTGGCGACCTCACGCCGGAACTCATTGCAAACGGTCGCGACAACTGCGACTACCACTACGCCGTGGAACTTATCCGTGAACTCAAGGCCGCAGACGCAGACTTCTGCATCGGTGCAGCCTGCTACCCCGAAAAGCACCCCGAAAGCGCAAACCAGGCCGACGACATCAAGCACCTCAAGGAAAAGGTGGACGCGGGCGCGGACTTTCTCACCACTCAGATGGTCTTCGACAACAACCTGTTCTTCAATTTTCTGTACAAGCTCCGCGATGCTGGCGTCAACTGTCCGGTACTCCCCGGAATTATGCCGATTACGAACGCAAACCAGGTGGAACGCGCCATCAAGCTTTCCGGTTCCTTTATGCCGCAGCGTTTCAAGTCTCTCGTGGACAAGTTCGGCAGCGACCCCGACGCCATGAAGCAGGCCGGCATCATCTACGCGACCGACCAGATTATCGACCTGTACGCAAACGGCATCACGAACGTCCATGTGTACTCAATGAACAAGCCGGATGTGGCCGAAGGAATCCTGAAGAACGTCTCCGCGATTCTGGGCAAGAACTTCGCATAAGGAGCTCTCGCCCCTATTCCAACTTGGAATAATCCTTTGCAAAACGGACCGACAACCCCTTGTCGGCCCGTTTTTATCTCCCAGAAATCGAAAAAAAGTCATTTTTTGAAAAATAAGACAAAAACGTGACACTTTTTTCAAGAATCTTTATTTATATTGAGGGTATAGTGCAGACAGCACCAAAAGTTTTAATCTATAGAAGGATCAATATGCTCTCTTACGCTGAAGCTTATAAAATCGCCGCCGAAGTCCACAAAGATCAAACCGACAAGGCTGGTGGCCCGTATATCGATTTTCTTCAGAACGTCGCTGACTATCTGAAGAACAAGGGCGAACCCGAAGAAGTGCAAACGCTTGCCATTTTGCAGGACCTGATCACCGCCTCTACCAAGAAGACTCCCGAAGAAGTGATTGCGATGGGCGTTCCGGCAGACATCGTCGAAAAGATCCAGAAGATGACTTACCACAAGAACCAGGGCTGGATCGACGAATACAGCTGCAAGCTGATGGCCGAAGGTGTGCCCGCCGAAGAAGCGAACTACGAAGCCCGCGAAAAGGAATTCGTGAAGTTCATGGAAACGCTCAAGAGCGATCCACTAATGGCAAAGGCCAAGAGCGCCATTCTGAACGTGCTGCTTGAAGACAAGTACATCAAGCGCCAGGAACGCCGTGAACTCAAGACGAAGTTCCGCCTCAAGAAGTACCAGGCCGCCATCGAAGCCTTAGGGGTCTGAGCGACGAGGACGGCGCAAAGCGCCTCTGAGATTTTCAAAGCGGACTTTTAGTCCGCTTTCTTTTTTTGCTCAAAGTGACCGCAGGTCGCGTGCTCACACCTCATTACTCACCTCTTTTTCCTCTAGCCGAACGAGCCGTATTTTGCTATTTTTACGCGCGTAATTATAAAGCCCCTCAAAAGGCAAAACAAAAAGGAAAACAACCATGGCAAATAAAGTCTATAACTTTAGCGCAGGACCGTCTGTCCTGCCCGAACAGGCACTCAAGGAAGCATCTGCTGCATGCATCGACTTCGAAAACAGCGGCATCAGCATCCTCTCCATGAGTCACCGTTCAAAGCCGATTGAAAACATGTTCGCCCAGACGGAACACTACCTCCGTGAATTGATGGGCATCCCGGAAGACTACGACATCGTGTTCCTCGGTGGTGGTTGTTCACTTTTGTTCTGCATGCTCCCGATGAACTTCCTCGACCAGAACGCTACGGCCGACTACGCCTTGACTGGCGTTTGGGCAAACAAGGCTTACAAGGAAGCCAAGCAGTTCGGTAACGCTCTCGCCGCTTGCGACACCAAGTCCGAAACTTACAGCCGCATCGACAAGAACCTGAAGCTCTCCGACAACGCTAGCTACCTCCACGTGACCGCCAACAACACGATCTACGGTACGGAATGGCACAACTTCCCGAAGCCGAAGTCTGGCTTCCTCATGGCTGACGTGAGCTCCGACTTCCTCGCCCGTAAGATCAACGTGTCTGACTTCGGTGTCGTCTATGGCGGCGCTCAGAAGAACATCAGCTGCGCAGGCGTGACCGTGACGATCATCAAGAAGGGCCTTCTTGGCAAGGTGAACCGCACTATCCCGACCATGCTCAACTTCCAGACCCACATCGACGCAGCCAACATGTTCAACACACCTCCGGTCTTTGCCGTGTACGTGATGAACCGCACCCTCAAGTGGCTCAAGGATTTCGGTGGCGTGGACGCTATCGAAAAGGTGAACCGTTCCAAGGCCGCTCTCCTCTACAGCGCACTCGACAATTCCAAGGTGTTCGTCGGTACGGCTGCTAAGGAAGACCGTTCTATCATGAACGTTCCGTTCGTGTTCAACAAGGACGTCGTTGCAGCTGACAAGGCTGACGATCTCGCCAAGGAATTCCTTGAATTCGCTAAGGCTCGTGGCCTCCAGCAGCTCAAGGGTCACCGTTCTGTCGGCGGCTTCCGCGCTTCTATCTACAACGCTATGCCGGTCGAAGGCGTGCAGGCTCTCGTTGACTGCCTCGGCGACTTCGAGAAAAAAGTTCTCGGCTAATTAGCCAAGAACTTGGACTTGAGCGAATGCGAAAGTCCAACGTTCTAAGGCTAATCCAAGAGTGTCATCCTGAGCGGAATGCCGCAAGGCATGAAGTCGAAGGATCTAAACAATTAAAAGGCTTCGGGATAATACCCGAAGTTTTTTACTTTTGTTACTGTGTTTTTATGGTTATTGGGAGTGTTCTATGAACAAGAAAACTAGTTTTATCAAAGCCGCTTTTATTTTTGCGATGGCTTTGACCATGACAACAGCGGCCTACGCCGTGGATGCCTGTAAAGATCAGGAAATGGGACACGTGGGCGAAGGAACCATAGTAGAAGGCGACGCAAAAGGTTCCATCACCGATATTCCTTGGGGATTTCAGCAGTGGTCCCAAAATGAATCCAGTTACATGACCTACTATAGTAATGGCACATATCAAGCTGTATGGAGCAATGCGGCCGACTATATGGCCATGGTCGGTTTCTTTTATGATGAAACAGGCATCGATTATACGGAAAAAAACTATGCGGTTGATTATAAATACTCAAAAACAGGAAGCGCACCTTACGGCTATATTGGCGCTTATGGTTGGACAACAAATCCTCTAGTCGAGTTCTACATCATAGATGACTGGTATAGCAAGCCTAGTGAACAATATATTGGCGAAAAGTTCGGCGAAATCACCGTCGATGGAGCGAAATATACTATCCACGCATATCTTCGTCAGCAAGAACCTATCGACTTCGATCGGAACAATCAGCAAACATACTTGCAGATTTTCAGCGTTCGTGACTCAGCCCGTCAATGTGGACATATCAATATTTCCGCCCATTTAAAAAAGTGGAACGAACTCTTTACTGGACAAACAAAACAGCTTAGAGGTTCTAAAGGCGGCGGATCAGCAAGTCTCAAGCTCGGCAAAATAACCAAAGTATTGTTCATGACCGAAGCAGGCGGGAACGCAAAAGGTTCCATTGATTTCACTTACTTTAATATGGAAGAAAACGCTTCGTCTAATAGCGAAGTGATTGAATCAAGCTCATCTTCCGAAGAAGAGTCTAGTTCCTCCGAAAAATCTAGTTCGTCTGTAACGCTTCCCCCTTATGTTTTAGTTGATGCTTGCCAAGATGACGTAAATATGGGACATCCCGGTGAAGGCAACATCATAGAAAAAAATCGTATCGGTTCCATCAAAAATACTCCCTGGCGCTTCGAACAATGGTATGACGGAGGCGAAGCAGCAATGACTGTTTACGACAACGGAACCTTTAAGTCTGAACTGGATGAAGCTGCCGACTATATTGCACGTGTAGGTTTCCGATATGATTCAACAGGGATTGATCATACAACCAAAGCCTTCGCCGCAGATTATAAATACACTAGGTCTGGTACAGCAGGAAATAACAACTACTTAGGCGCATATGGTTGGACAACAAAACCACAGGTAGAATTTTACATTGTAGATGATTGGTGGGATGGTCCCAGACCCAACGAACTGTATGTGGGCGAAAAGTTTGGTGAAATAGAAGTAGATGGAGCTAAATACTCCATTCACGCGTTTCTGCGCCAGCAGGAACCCTCCACAACAGGAACATCCACCTTTATGCAAATTTTCAGCATTCGCGAGACACCCCGTCAGTGTGGACATATTGACATTTCCGCCCATTTCAAAAAATGGAACGAACTCTTTACGGGGCAAGAGAAAATCCTCAGAGGTTCTAAGGGCGGTGGAAAAGCGGAACTTAAATTCGGCAGACCGACTGAAATATCGATTATGGCAGAAGCCGGACATTGTAAAGAATGTTCTATAGATTATACTTATCTGAATATTGTGGACAACGCCGATTCTCGCATCGAAGATCCAGAATCTAGTTCGTCTGCAGAAGAATCATCTTCATCCGTAGCAGAAAGTTCGTCTTCGGAAGAGGAATATACAACCACTCTGTCGGCAAACATCCACCTCAACAATACTGACAAAAAACTGCAGATATTCGATATGCAAGGACGATTCCTGGGAAAAACTTTATTTACAAGAGAAGCGGATATGCAAGCCGCAGTTAAGGCTCTTGTTCAAAGGAGTGGAAACTATATCGTTAGACAGAACGGATATGTCTACAAGATTTCCGTGAAATAGTCACATTCATCTAAAAAGCATTAGAAAGACCTCCGCGAAAGCGGAGGTTCTTTTGTTATAAACTGTATTTAGATTGCTTCGCTGCGTTCGCAATGACGTGAGAATGTTGCACTCGCGCAAGCGAAGTTTTTTACAGTATTCTACTTTGTATTGACCTTGGACATTTCGAAGGAGGCAGTGTAAGTTTTACCGTCATCATCCTTACGCAGAGCGGTCCACTTCATCTTGCCATCCTTGATCGATTCCACGTCCCACCATTCGCGATATTCCTTGCCTTCGCTAATCCAGCGGGAACAAAGGAGGGTGCCATCCACAAAGTATTCATTGAGGGTGTTGTCACTTGCAACCCATTTTCCATCTTTCTTGAAATAGTAGACATAGGTTCCATTCTTTTTGTATTCCCAACGGTGCGTCAAGTCGTCACTGTACGCATCCTGCTCACTGGAAATTTTTCCCTCCCAAGTGCCAAGCACATCCTTGGAATAGTCTTCGGTAAGTTTCACCATGCGCACTTCTTCTTCACCAGGGGCTTTCCTTTCTACGGAATCCTTCGCACCTTCGGGAGCACCCTCAGGAGGAGCCATTCCCACGGAATCCATACCCTCCACAATCATTTCATGTTTTGCAACAAGTTCATCGTCTGTAATGGAGATGATTGTATAGACCTTAACCACGGACGCCTTGCCGTCCTTGTACTCCGTAAGACGAACCTTGTTCCCCTCTATCTTGGCTTTAAATTCCACGGCGTTATTCCACACATCCCCACCCGGCTGAGGTCCTTTTAAGGAATCAGGCTTAGGACCCATCAAGGAATCCGGTTTAGGTCCTTCTTCAGGCTTGGGCCCCTTCGAAGAATCGGGAGCAGGACCAGGACCCGCGTCAACACTAATTGATGCACTGACATAGCCCTTGGTTGTGGACTCAAACGTGGTGACCACCTTTTCGTTGGTCAGCACAGGTTCACCATTCTTTTCCACAACAATCCACTTGCCAACGATATGCTCGGCAATGCTGGATTCATCAATGGAAATTTCATCTGGATCCGTGCTAGAAGAGCTATCGCTAGAACAGGCTGTAAACGCTACTGCGCCACAGACAAGCCCCATCGCGAGGATCCACCGCATTTTTTTCATTTTATTCATTTTTTTCTCCTTACTTAGGTTAATAAAAAGCCTACACAAAGGTAGACCAACAAAAAAGCAAATAAAGCCAGCCGGAGTTATCCAGCGTCGCTCTTCTTGAACTTGTTCACGACGTCGGGCACAATGTCCATGACCTTGGACACCAGCGAGCTGTCCTTGGTAATCGGCATCACACGGATATCGTCACCCTTGATGACGAGGAAGGCGACCGGTTCGACCGAGGCGCCACCACCAGAGGCAGAAGTATCTCCCTTGGACTGATGTCCGCCAAAACCGAAGCCCACCGATACGCGGCTCACCGGCACAACGGTAGATTCACCGGCCTGAATAGGGTTACCGATAACCGTTTCAGCCTTGGTGATGAAACGGAGCTTTTCCAAAAGAGTTTCTGCAAGTTTTTCAATAGCCATAACTTTAATATAGATTAAAGACGAGAGACGAGAGGCGAGAGGCGAGAGAAAATACCCCTTTATCTAATCTTTATTTGCGCAAAGCGCCATTATAAAATCTCTCGTCTTTAGTCTGTAGGCTCGTAGAGCCGTTCTTTCGTCTAGTACCTAGCCTCGTAGATGCGGTCACTCGCGGTAAAGAACATTCGCTCCAGGTCCGGCCAAGAAAGATAGCCCCACACGACCGCCACTCGCCCACCGGCCAAGCGGCTCGCGATTCCGTTAGAGCCCTCGCCCGCTTCAAAATAGACACAGTCATTCGCCGGAAAAATGCCGACCGGCCGCACATGCCTTAAGCCCGCCGCCCATGTTTCAAACGCTTCGGATTCCACCTGATCCCAGCTGCGAGCCACGTTCCAGCGCAGATTGCCGTCACGGTAGCTTTGCACCAGCACAGGAAAGCTCGACTTGACGCCCAGGAAAAACTTTGTCTGGATAGAAGCTCGTCCCTGCTCGCGAAAATCAAACGGCAGACTCAGGAACGCCTGCGGAAAACCACCATGATAGCCGGGGAACCTGCGCACGAAATTTTCGAGGTCGGCACGCTCATAACGACGGTAACTATCGTGTCGAAAAATAAAGATACGCTTGTCGGCACGGAAACTCTGTTCCAGGAAATTTCCCCTCAGAATCGGGACGCTCCCCTGGAAATGTCCGCTGTTCATGTAGTAGTCAAGAGCGTAGACATCACTTTCGAATTCAAGCACCGAGACATCGAGCGTGTCGCCCAGCATCACGGCGTATCTATAGTCGTAACGACTTTTCAAGGAAGGAATATCAGCTTTTTTTGAAGAGTCTACCGCAAAAGAGGCAGGCTTCAAAAACTTGTACGCAATCGACGAATAATCAACGGGAACTTCTTCTTTTTCCTGACAGCCCGCAAAAAGCGCGACACAAGCCGCAATTGCAAGCCACATGAATCGAGAAGAAAAACGCATAGTGAAAAATTTAGTAAAAGCTTTCGGCTAGTTACCAGTTAATAGTTAATAGTTACTAGAGAATCCCGATAAAAAAACTAGTAACTCCAAACTGAGAACTAGTAACTATTCCGCGTAGCTGCAGTATTCTCTTAGCGGACATTTGCGGCAATGGTCGGTAAAGTGTCGACAAATAAAGCCGTCGGCTCCGTCTTCCAGATAGAACTGAAGGCTGTGCGCGGCCACATAGGCAGTCAGCGCATCGACCTTTGACTTTTTCACCTCGGCATTTTCGGACTGTTCCATCAAATGCTGCACAAGCGCCACATACATATCGGTCGCGAGTTTCTGCTTTTGCGCGGGTTCGAGGTCCGCAAAGCCGTCGCTTGCAGGCCCAAGAATCGAGAGATAACGGCGAACGCCCATCGTTAAGGGCAGAAGCGGCATTTTAGGAGAAGGCGCACTGTCCAGCGAAAGCCCCACCGGGGCGGGTGCAAGCAATCGGTAAATGGCAGCACAGACTTTGGGGCGCGGGTTTCCCTTGCCCATAAAGTAAATTTCACCCAGATCACGCCAGATTTCTTCGGGAGTACGGGATCTGAGCCAGCCCGCCAAATCCATGTGTCGGCGCACGAACAGCCCTACACTCCAGAAAATTCCCGCCACGTTTTCAAACATCGACCAGGTACGGCAACCAAAAGCCGATTCCACGCAAGCTTCAATTTCCTGCGCCTTCGGCACCGGCAACGTCCAAAGTTTTTCACCGGGAAACTTTTCGTTGAGCGCCTGCAAGAGCGCTACAAATTCCGGGTAGCTTACATCTTGAAAAAGTACCGTCCCTAAAAGCGTCCACGCAATTCGCGCCTCGACCGTTTTTTCGCGAGCAGCCACCGCAAGCACCGGATCTTCCATACGGGCAAACAGCCGTACGAATTCCGCCGTCGCCTTGAACACTGCGGGTTCGTCGTGAATAAAACGCTTGACCGAGACCATCGGCTTAAAGAGCCTCGCCCACCTTCACGGCTGTTCCCACGCGGCTCTGGAAAAGCCCCGGATTCCTTTCGCGGATTTTCTTGTCGACCACGAGAATCACGGTGCTGCCCATTTCAAAACGGCCAAGTTCACCGCCCTTTTCCACGCGAATTTCCTGCGAAGGTTTCCAGTCGTAACGCTTGCAATCCCTGGGGAGCTTTCCCGCATTCACCAGGAGTTCATCCGTGTAGGCAACGCCAATGCGGCCCACGTTCGTGGCACCAACCTTGACCACCAGCATTTCGGAACCGTCATCTAGGCGGATGTGACTCGTGAGGCGTTCGTTGATGCAGAACAGGCCCTCCACACGTTCCACGCTGCCGACATTCACCGGCCAAAGAGTTCCCGGACAATAGCTCGCACCGACAACCTCTCCCGCAACCGGGCTATGGATGCGGTGGTAGTTGAAAGGAGCAAGGTAAATCGTTGCAAAGGCTCCCCCTTCAAAGCGGGCAGCCATTTCTTCGTCGCGGAGCAAATCCTTGAGGGTATAGGTCTTCCCCTTCGCCTGAATCAATTCCTGACTCACGTCAAAAGTCGCCGTCTGCGAAAGTACGCCATCGACCGGAGAAACAATTTCGGAATCGGCAACCGGACGCATTCCCGGCTTGAGCCTGCGGATAAAAAGTTCGCCAATGTTTGCATAATGTTCGAGCGGATATTCCGACTCATCCATATTCAACTTGTAGTAAGCGGCAAACTTGTTGCGGGCCACCTTCGAAAGCACCGGTATGCGAAGACGCGTAAACGCACCGAAGGCGCGGCTCACCGCATTCTTCGGCAACAATTTCATAAAGACATAAAAAGCAGTATTCATATTAAAAAAGATAGAAATTAAAATCATACAGAAATAGCCGCGATTTCTCGCGGCTATTCCTTTTTGCTAACCACCAAACTTGTTTTACTTACCGCACTGGTCGTAAGAGCCGAACTTATCTACGACAAATTCGCCATCCACGGGGAACTGGAGCTGGATTGTCGTCACTTTTCCAAGGACATCTTCAATCTTTTCTTTGGAATCTTCATTGACATTCCTGAAAGCGTCCCAAGCGACTTTGCCCCACGTCATGTCGTCTGAATAATCCACCTCGGCATACCAGTATTTGTTTGCGGAGAAGTCCGTGACAAGTGCGATTCTAATAAAGTTATACGTGCTATAATGAATGCAGAAGCCACCCCACGCGCTGATGTCAGCCGGTTCAAGTTTCGAACTGACGGTATTAAAGCCTATCGTCGGCATGCTGTCCAAGGCATAGAGGTGGTCCTGGGATTTCACGTAAGCCGTAAACTTGTGGTACTTGCTTACCATGGTCGGAATGATATTTTCATCTTCGTCGTCGGCTTCGACATCGTCGGGGAATCCAAAGCGATACGTATCCGTGTATTCAGGAGAATTTGTCCAGACTCCGCCAGCCGTTGCTCCGGAAATGCCGAGATCCACGCGGTCACCGTCAACAGAACCATCCCACAAGAAGCTCTTTCCCGATTTATATTTAGAAGATTGCGTCGGCTTCACATCCTTATAGTCGCCAGTTTCCTTAACCGAAAGATCTTCCGGAACCAAGGCGCTAATACGTCTGATTGCAACAGCCGTTTTATCCCAATTTCCCTTCGTAAATTTCACGCGAATCTTTGCCAAATGCTTCAGGATGTCATCAGATGCACCTAGGACATTGTCGAAAACGATGCAGTTCTTTTCCATATCGATATTCTTCGGGAAAGTCATTGTCTTGATATTCTTCCCAAGGGTACCCTTCGACGAATCCCCAGGAACAAGTTCCATGACGAGATCCGATCCGGATCCATATTCTAGGCACATGCCTTTCCACAAATTAGACACGTCTGCCGTATAAATGAAGTCTTTGCCTTTTTTAGTGGTCTTCCCCGCAATAAGGAATTCAAAACCGACATCCGGATTGGAACTTTCACTCTTGAAGACTACATTTCCATAAATGCCTTCGTTATATTCGACCAGTTCAGCTAAATCCGTATAATCATCATAAGATTCGTTCCACTCGAAATAGGCCTTGGAAGAATCTCCAAAGAATTCCAGCTTGCCAGAAGTTCCTTTATCGCCTTTAGCAAAACCGGTCTCTATGATGGAAGAACCGTCCTTGCCGATCCACAAATCAGAGCGAACGTAAGGAGTCAGCCCCTGAATGCTGAATTCACCCGATGCCCCCGACTTACCCACAAAGACCAGCTGCACGGAGCGCACCTTCTTGACGACATCGGAACCATTTGCACCGTCCGATTTTTTCGTCTTGAAATCCTTCCAGGAAGCGCAACGGCTTTCGTCCCCGCCCTCCTTCATATTCAGGCTGACATGGGGCAAATCCTTATCCACAGAAGAACTTGCATAGTCTTCCGTATCAAGGCGGACTTCCACTTCAAAATCGGATTGGTAAGCAATACACAAGCCGTCATTTCCCTGAGAAAGGTCCGTCGGAGAACCGTCCGCGTCGGAAACATCAAAAGCGATACCGGCACGGGCCAGGTCTTTAGAACTAGACTTTTTCAAAGCAACACGACCGAGCAAAGCACGCTTGGAATTTTCCAACTGAATGTCAGAACCATCCATGACCTTCCATGCAGCCAGATTAGACGATTCGTCCCAGAAAGCATTCTTTTCTTCGGTAGTACCGTAATTATGTGACGTTGCGGAATTTTCCGAACAGGCCATCAATGCAAAGGCTCCTAACACCCCACAGCAAATAGCCTTCGTTTTCATTAATTTAATCATATTAGACCTCTTTATTCTTGTTAGTAATTTTTGATAACGGAAACATCTGCAAGTTCAATCGATAAACTTGATTCGGTTCCTTACACATGTTAGCGATTGCCACAATCTTTCTGCGACAGGAATCCAATTCCCGCACAATTTGTTCATAGGTTTCGCGGTCGATTCCCATGGTCACACCGGAAACATTACGTTCGCTTGGATCAAACTCGTCAATGGCCTTTTGTGCAAAGCCCGCCATTTCACGATGCATAGAGCGCACCACCAGGGGCATCACATCCGAATTGCCGACCAACGCCTTGTCCGTCTGTACATAGACATTCTTGGACTTGCGCTGCAAAATGCCGACACTTACCATAAAGTCAAGGGATTTGCGAACTTCGTCTGCGGTAATCGGCTGCCAGCACATTTCGGCAACCGCCTCAGGAGTGGCCCCCGGCATCATGGCAACCAGTTCGCGCAAGACCGGATTTTTCCAGGATTCAAAATACGTGAAGGCGTCGGCATCAACCACTCGAATCCTGTTCGCTTTCGCGATATCCTTCATGCTAGCGAAGGCATTCTTTTTTGCCTCGTCATCCTTCGCCTGGTTATACCGCACCAGGTGACGGAAATAAGCATATTCGAAGCCGCCCAGGTTCATGGCCGAGGCGACCCTTTCAATCCCTAGTTCACTGAGGCTGCTTTTGCCTTCACATACCAACTTCAAGTATGTCGGTGAAGTGAAGCCTGCCAGCCGGGCAAACTCTCGCCACGTAAACGAGCAAGTCCTCTTACGCTCATCGTAAAAGTCTTGCATGCAGCAGCGATAATCACGATATTCCGTTATTGATTTCATAAGAACTCCTAACCTTTCTTACGTTGTACCCCTAATGTAGCAAATCTTGTATCATCAGGCAAGTATTATATGATACAAAATAAAAAAATTTCATTTTTTTTATAGCGACGAACCACCAACACAAGAACGATGTGAAGAATTGACATTTTTCAAGAAATAAGATACTTTTCATTCACATAATTCTTACATTTACCTCAACGTCGAAGCATAACACGTGAAAAAATTATACACATTCTGTTGGATTTTATTTTCTCTGCTTAGCGCTTGCAGCAATAGTGAGTTATATACAACAGAAGATTTTTCGACCGAAGTAAACACTTCCATTCAGGATTTCCTAGATAACATAATAGTCCCTACTGAAAAAGAAAACTCCCCCTCCGGAGCCGCAACAGACTCCGCCCGCGTCCCAAACGACTCTATTAACGCCATAATCGCGCAAGCCGCTTCCCGAGCACTCATTCCTGCTGCAGGCTTCAAAAAAGCATTTACGTTATCTCCCCCCTCGACACAAGGCATCGTCCAATGTACTTTTGACGGTTCCGAACCAGATTCAACCACAAAGGCATTTTTAGAGGACCGACTGATAGACACAACAACCGTAGTCCGTTGCTACGAATTCATAGGCGGAATACTTGCAAAAAAACAAACCGAGACCTACTTTGTCAACGAAAAAATCAACATGCCCGTCGTATCTATCAGCGTGGATCCGTATTATGTAAAAGAATACCTGGATGCTGAGCCCTGCAAGCCTTACCCTTGCTATAGCGCTAAATTTTGGGAAGATGTCGAATATCCAACACATGTAGAATACTTTCCAAAAGGGAGTTCTTCAAAGAAAAAAGCCTTTGAAGTAGATGCAGGGCTATCCATTACCGGGAATTTCAGCAGGGACTTTCCCAAAAAATCCGTTTCCGTAAGAATGCGAAAGCAATATCAGTCCGGTAAAATACATTATCCCATATTTGAAGTCCGGCCTGAAAAAAATACTTTCAAATCTTTCACCTTGCGCAACAACGGGAATCGTTTCGCATCCGATTACATTGAAGACGCCATGGCAACCAGTCTTCTCGAAGGGACTACCGTCGATTACCAACGATCTAAACACGTTGTCGTATTCTATAATGGCGAATTTCGAGGCATTTACGACCTGCGGGAAAAGCTAAACGAGCATTTCATAGAAACAAACTACGGTATAGACAACAACTCCGTAGACCTGATCAAACTTTTGCACGAAGAAATAGAGACGAAAAACGGCTCCGCAGACGGTTACAGAAGCACCTTAGAATTTATCGACAAGTCGAATTTCAAAGACGACAATACCGCCTACGACCTAGTTTCCCAAATGATAAACATTACGAACTATATGGAATACATGGCCGCACAAATCTTTTACGCCAACGACGACTGGCCACAAGCCAACGTACGCGCATGGAAAAGCGGAAATTCCCCATGGAAATTCATAGCCTTCGATATAGACCAAGGGCTCGACTGGATGCCCAGACTCGATGGATTTACGGAAAACACAAATATGATCAAATGGATCCTTGGTGGAGGAAGAACCAACAAGCCTTGCGCCGGCGGAAAAAACAGCAAGTGCTTTACCAACATATTCATCAAGCTTATTCAAAACCCGAGTTTCAAGCAGAGCTTCATAAACAGGGCTTCTTACCTGTATTCAACGTTTATTAACGGTGAAAGAGTCGCGCAACAAATAGACCATATAACTAAATCGATTGACCCGGAACAAATAAAAAGAGACCAACAACTATACAAAAGAAGCAAGCATAAAAATGCCTGCGGAACATACTTTGAAACAGACGGCAGCTGCTTGAAAAAATGGTCTTACAACCGCGACAAAACTGTTAGAAACGATTTTAAAGAAGCATTTGGCCTAAACGATGACGTTCCCATTACCATAAAGGTAAAAGGAAACGGAACTTTAAGACTAGATGGTTTCGACATCAAACAAAGCCCTGAATACAACTGGAACGTTTTTGAGCATCATCCCATGAAATTGAGCGTAGAATGCCCTAATGGCTCCACATTCATCACTTGGGAAGACGGTTCAACTGATCCTAATCGGGTGATAGACCCTACCCGGAATTCAATATACACTGCAGAATGCCAATAGGCATTTTTCTCCGGTCCACCACGCCCAGATTTGTTTACCATTTTTTGCCCAAAACAAGCAGATTGCTATAACGAGCATTTTTTACTGCACATTTGCACATCAATCATTTGTTTTTTACTATATTGTATCTGGAGCGATTTTGACACTCAACTGTCAAAAAAATTGTTTATCTTTGTACCGACTAAATTTTTAACGAGAGTTTCTAATTACTATGGCAGCAGCAAAGTATACCGAAGACAGCATTAGAACACTGGAATGGAACGAACATATCCGCGAACGTCCGGGTATGTACATCGGCAAGCTCGGCGACGGCAACAGCCCCGACGACGGCATTTACGTGCTGGTGAAGGAAATTATCGACAACTCCATCGACGAATTCGTGATGGGCGCAGGCAAGCAAATTATCATCGACATCGAAGACCACTGCGCCCGCGTACGCGACTTTGGCCGCGGCATTCCGCTGGGCAAGGTCATTGACTGCGTATCGAAGATCAACACCGGCGGTAAGTACGACTCCGAAGCCTTCCAAAAGTCGGTCGGCTTGAACGGTGTGGGTACCAAGGCGGTGAACGCCCTTTCGACCAAGTTTATCGTGAAGAGTTTCCGCGACGGCCGCGTCAAAGAAGCCGAATTCAGCAAGGGCAAGCTTGTCCGCGAGGAACGCGAAAAGAGCACGACCGAAAAGAACGGTACCGAAATCTATTTCGAACCGGATGCCAGCATCTTCAAGAATTTCCGTTTCTTGCCGGGCTACATGGAAGAAAAGGTCTGGAACTACGCCTACCTGAACAACGGCCTTTCGCTCATCATGAACGGCAAGACCTACAACAGCCCGAACGGGCTCCTGGACCTGTTGCAGAACCACGTGGACGATTCGATCCGCTACCCGGTGGCCCACTTTAAGGCAAACGATATCGAAGTCGCCTTTACGCACGGCAACCAGTACGGCGAACACTACTACAGCTTTGTGAACGGCCAGCACACCACGCAGGGCGGTACGCACCAGCAGGCTTTTCGCGAAGGCATTGTGAAGGGAGCCCGCGACCACTTCAAGAAGGACCTGGATCCGGCCGACGTGCGCAACTGCATTATCGGCGCCATCTCCGTGCGCATTCAGGAACCAGTTTTCGAATCGCAGACCAAGACCAAGCTCGGCTCGACGACGGTCGCTCCGGGTGGTGCCCAGCTGCGTACCTGGATTGTGGACTACGTCGCCTCGCAGCTCGACAACTACCTGCACAAGAATCCGGAAACCGAAAAGGCCCTTTTAAACCGCATTACGCAGAACGAACGCGAGCGCAAGGAAATCGCGGGCATCAAGAAGCTCGCGAATGACCGCGCGAAAAAGGCGAACCTACACAACCGCAAGCTCCGCGACTGCAAGATTCACCTGACCGACGCGAAGAATGCGCTCAACCGCGAAACCATGATCTTCATTACCGAAGGTGACTCTGCATCGGGTTCTATCACCAAGGCCCGCAACGTGCAGACGCAGGCCGTGTTCAGCTTGCGCGGTAAGCCGCTCAACAGCTTCGGCATGACGAAGAAGGTTGTGTACGAAAACGAGGAATTCAACCTGTTGCAGCATGCTCTCGATATCGAAAACGGTCTCGAGAACCTCCGCTACGACAAGGTGATTATCGCGACAGATGCTGATGTGGACGGCATGCACATTCGTCTGCTCCTGATGACCTTCTTCTTGCAGTTCTTCCCCGAACTCGTAGAACAGAAGCACCTGTTCATTCTGCAGACGCCGCTTTTCCGTGTGCGCAACAAGCAGGTGACCAAGTACTGTTACGACGAAGTGGAACGCGACAGGGCTGCCAAGGAAATCGGCAAGACCGGCCTCGAAATCACTCGATTCAAAGGTCTCGGCGAAATTTCTCCGGAAGAATTCGGCCAGTTCATCGGCGAAGACATGCGCCTAGAAACGGTGGTGCTCCCGCCCGATGCCTCTTTCGGCAAGATGCTCGCCTACTACATGGGCAACAACACTCCCCAGCGTCAGGACCACATCGTGCAGAACCTCCGCGCCGAAGCCGTGGAAGAGCTGTAAGAGGAACGACCTTACGGCCTAGAGGTATGAGGTCGCTACGCTCTGAGCCATGAAGCGCTTCGCTCTAAGGCAAACCTGTCATTTCTACTTAAACAAAAAAGCAGCTTTTCAAAGCTGCTTTTCTCATACCTCAAAGGGGCGTAGCCCCGAGCTCATTGCTCAGCCCTATCAAACCACTTTAAATGCCTGCGTGCGGGGCACGGCCTTGATGTTCTTGGTCTTGCCCTTGCCGCCACCCGGCAAAATCATGAGCACCTTTTCCATGCGGGTGCCGTCCATTTTTAAGACACGGAAGGTGTAACCCTTGATGGTGACTTCGGCGCCAGGAGAAGGAATAATGCCGAGCGTTGCCTGAATCAGGCCCGAAAGCGTTTCCACGTGGGAATTTTCGGGAGCTTCAAGTTCCACGCCGAGCTTGTATTCCAAATCGGAAAGCGTCATGATCGGGTCGAGAATGAAGCGGCCGTCCTTAAGGCGCTGCACGTCTTCATCTTCGTCCACGTCATCTTCGTCCTTGATTTCACCCACGATTTCTTCGAGGATGTCTTCGAGCGTGACAAGGCCTGCGGTTCCGCCATATTCATCGACCACGATAGCGAGCTGGTTACCCGTCTTGCGCAGTTCGGTGAGCATGTCGTCAATCTTCTTGTGATACGGCACGAAAACCGGCGGCATCACGAGTTTCATGATGTCAAACGGTTCGTCGCGATGTTCGGTGTACCATTCCAAGAAGTCGCGGTTCGAAAGGATACCGACGATGTTATCAACCGTTTCCTTGTACACCGGCAAACGGGAATGGCGTTCGGTATTCAGCACCTTCACCAGTTCTTCGAGCGGAGTGCCGACCTCGACCGCGCACATGTCCACGCGGGGCGTCATAATTTCACGCACCGGGGTTTCCACGAAGTCGAAAATGTTCAAAATCATCTGGCGTTCTTCTTGTTCCAGGCCTTCGGCATCAGGGTCCGCCTCGTCGTTCATGTCGGCCTGCGCCTGCACGGCGTCGCGGCGTTCTTCGGGCAAGAAGCTGAGCTTGGAATCGTAGCCCAGGCCCTTCAGAATCTTGACGAACAACACGTGGCAAATCTTTGCCGGGAGTGCAAACGGCAAACGGATAAGCTTGAACAAGGGAATCAGCACGACCGCAAACGTATCGGGCTTCAAATTTGCCAACAGGTTTGCAAGGAAAACGGTAATCGTGTAAATGCCGATGCAGGCCACCACCAGGTAGGCAGCAAATGCCAGGAACCAGTATTCCTGCACCCAGCTCCACGGAATCATCTGGAACAGGTAAAAGCCCAAAACGCCCGCACCTACGTTACAGAAGATGCGGCCAATCGAAATCGTTTCGTTAAAGCCCGGCAGTTCCACCAGGGAGGCGACCACTTCTTCGCGGCCTTCGCGGTCACGGGCGTCACGCTTGGCGTAAATGGCACTAAAGGCTGCCTTGATCAGCGAAAACGAGAACGATGTCAGGACAAATACGACAAGGAACGCAATCGCCCAACTTTCGGGAGTTTCCATGACAGAAGGTTCCATCAGGCACCTTCCTTGTACGGGTCAAGTCCCAGGAATTCGCATTCACGCTTGCGCATCACCTTGCGGTCA
The DNA here is from genome assembly GCF_947166265.1 of uncultured Fibrobacter sp. Classification (NCBI taxonomy): domain Bacteria; kingdom Pseudomonadati; phylum Fibrobacterota; class Fibrobacteria; order Fibrobacterales; family Fibrobacteraceae; genus Fibrobacter; species uncultured Fibrobacter sp. The sequence goes on from NZ_CAMVDO010000003.1 coordinate 170,911, forward strand.
GCGGCCTTGATATGGTCGTAGCCCGAAAGGTGCAAGAGCCCGTGTACAATCACGCGCTTCATTTCGGCGTAGAACGTATTGCCGTATTCGGGAGCCTGGCGGCGCACCTGCTCGCGGGCGATGTAGATTTCGCCGAGCATAGCCTCGTCTTCGGGAATTTCGACACCGAGCTCATTTTTCCATTCGAACGAAAGAACGTCGGTCACCTTGTCGAGCCCGCGGTAGTCGCGGTTCATGGTGCGCACGAACTCGTCGGTGCAGAGCACGATATTCACGTCTTTTTCCTTGCCTTCTTCGGCAAGGAGCTTGCGAGCCATCTTTTCGAACTTGTCCTTATACGGAAAAGCCTCGATGTCCCCCTCGCAAAGGAACTCGATATTATACTTCTTTTTTCGACTAGCAGGGTCTGGCATTAAATGTTATACCATTTCTTGAGGACATCTATGATAGCTTCGGCCTGGGCCTTGCCCGTAATCTTGAACTTGCCCTGGGGCTTGAAATTGCCCGCCATCTTGCGGTAGCGGCGCAGCGAAACCTTGGGTTCGGTAAATTCACCGGACTTCGGGTCGCGTTCCTGGTAAAAGAACATCACGGTCGGCCATGCACCCTTCGAAAGGATCTCCTTGCCGATTTCCTTGACAACTTCTTCGCCAGAATCTTCATCGCTATAGGCAACGGTCAGTTCTTCAACTTCCATATTCAGTCCTGTAGTTATAGTGTTCAAAACTTCTTTCATTTTACTGCGAAAGAAGTCATTTTATTATTACCTTAAATAGTTTGTTCTATTCAAGTATGTAAGAAAAATACATATATTTGGTATAGTTTGCATTCGTTCAAAGAGGCAATATGTCATTTTACCGCTTTTTTAAGCTTATCGCTATCGCCACAGCCCTAATGGTCGGGGTATCCTCCGCAGCAAAGAATGCGTTTGGAAACATCACCTATGTCGCAGGCGGCAATCAAGCTGAACACAAAAAGAAGAACAAGGACTGGAAACAGGCCAAGTTCAAGGACAAAGTCTACCAGCACGACGACCTGAGAACCGGTGACGAAGCCCAGATCAAGATTCAGCTTCCCGACGGTAGCGCCATCACCATTAACGAGCGCACCTTGGTGTCCATGGCAGAGCTGATGAACGAAAACGGCATCAACCAGACCCTGGTCGACATCAAGAACGGTAAGGTGAACTTCGACGCCCAGAAGCAAGCGAACGGGAGCAATTTCAAGTTTAAGACGGGAACGGCGACCGCAGCCATCCGCGGAACAGCCGGTGTCGTCGGCAAGTCCTCTAAATCCAAGATGATCGTCTCCCTCCACAACGGTGAAGTCAAGTTCACGGACGAAGTAACGAACAAATCCGCCATGGTCAAGGGAGGACAAACCGCTTTCCTGTACAAGGATTCCATCGTAACGCTAGACCTCCCCTCTTCGGGCGACCCCGCGGTATACAACATCATTGACACCCTCTTGAACGACACCACCAAGTCTATCGACGAAGTCATAGATGCGATCAAGAACTCGGAAAAGCAATACCGCGATTATATGGACGAACTGCGTCAAAGCATCCAGTGTTCCATTGCGCCTCTTCCAGACACCGTCTACGAAGCCACACAGACCGTGAAGGCGACCTGCACCGTCGGAACCCTGGTGGGAATTTACGAAGCCCCGATCCGCTCCGAAGGTGAAGTTCTTGAACTCACCGTGAACTGGGCTCCGAGCCTGGTCGGACAAAAGAAAATTCCGCTCACCTGCTACATTGACGGCACTCACGGATTCCCATGCGGACAAGTGAACACCTACTATGCCGGTTCTGCAGGCAAGAGCCACTCCAAACCGGAACCCCTGACCATCACGTCCGGTTCGACCATGGAAGTCTGTAATTCCTCGAACATCACCATCGAAGGTACGTTCGATTCCACCGATACGCAAGCGACCCTTTACATCCAGCTCGGCAACTACAAGTCCGATGAGCTCGTTCACGTTAGCGTAGGCGGACATTTCTCGCACACAATTCAGGTTTCCGACAAGCAGGGCAACTGGAACGCCACTAAGGCATTCGTATACTACAAGTCCAAAAAGAACGGCGACCAGAAGAAAGAGATTGACCTGGTCATTAACAAGAGCTGCAAGGCGATCAACCTGATTTTCCCGCTTATCGAAGTTTCCAAGAACGAATGTCAAGCCAACATTTCCGTCAACAACATCGACGGTGACAACGCCATCTTCAGCTATTTCGTCGACGAACAGCCCCAAAAAGAACGTTACGTCGAAAGCAAGACCTCCTTCCCCATAAAGCTGAAAAAGGGCGTGCACAATTACAGGTTCGTTATCGAAGACCTGGCCGGAAACAGCAAGGAAATCCAAAAGGAATACGCCTGTTTCTCTAACCTCAAGAACCCAAGAATTAAACTTTCAAAGGGACGAAAGGAACGTCTTCGCGTACCTCCCCCGCCAAGCGGCATCAGCAACATTATCTACAGGCAACTGAGCTTTACGGTGAAGGGGCTTCCCCCAGGAAACGACCCCCGCTACATCAAGGAAGTGAAGATCGTCCAGGACGAAAAAGAAATTGCGAACTTGAAAACAACCGACCTGCAATCGAATACGATTACACAAGAAATTCAGTTGTCTCGCGGTAAGACCTCGACTATAGATATCACGGTCACCTTGATGAGCAACCAGATTCTTCACGCCACTAAGACCTACGAGGTCCATTAATGAAGCGCCAAATTCTCTTTTCAATAGCACTAGCGTCGAGCCTTGTTTACGCCCAAAACGCCAACTCAAATGCTGAGGAAAGCCAACCGTCATCCGAAGTTCAGGAAGAAAGCGGCGTTGCAGACACAACCGCCCATGCAGATTCCGCAAAGGCTCCCGAACAAGACAGCCTCCAGCAGGCTCTTGTCGTTGTTCCTCCGCCCCCGCAGGAAACACTTGCCGAAGGAACACCCCTCAAGGGAACCTTGCACGGTTTTCTGAAGGCAGACCAGTCCCCCTACCTTATTACAGAAGACATCTCTGTTGCCGAGGACATGGTGCTAGTCGTTGAACCGGGAGTTGTTCTGCAGTTCGCTCCGGGAACAGGATTATACGTCAAGGGACAGTTCGTTGTCGCGGGTACACGAGGTAACGAGGTCGTTTTCCAATCGGCACTGGGCATGCCCAAGAGCGGAGACTGGAAGGGCATCTTTATTACCGGTGACCAGACATCCGAAATCCGTAACGCCGTTATCAAGGATGCGGCAACAGGCGTTGTCGTAGAAAACGGCGCCCTGAAAATTCATGCGTCCAAAATCGAAAAGACCTCTAGCCGCGGCGTGTACGCGAGGAACTCGAAACTAACCATTAGCGAGACCCAGTTCAACAAGAACGACGGTGCCGCCGTCCACGTAGACAGCTACAGCGAAGCAAACATCAGCGGCGTTCATTTCGACGGCAACAACGTTGCCCTCTACAACGGCAAGCTCGCAATTACGCAAGTGGAATCGTCCCGTTTCGAAAACAACTCCTACGGCATTCTTGACATGGCGAACAGCTACCTCGCCTTTGACAACAGCCAGGTCAGCAAGAACAAGGTCGGTGCAAGCATCGACGACGTTCTTGAAAAGGAAGTTCTCGAAAGCATTGCAGGGAACGAAACCGACTATTCAAAGGACTTTAACGACGTTTCGCAGATGCTCCCCCGCGAACCCGAAATTCCGGGTGTAGAAAGCCGTCCGATCGGTGCAAACGACAAGGTCGGTGACCTACTCGCCCAGAAGAAGGCGTCCGAAGAAGAAGCCGATTCTACGCAAAAGGGTTGGTCCATTTACGGAAACGTGATGTTCGACAGCTACTACCATCGTGTCATCACAAGCAAGAATGACACCGACGAAGACGTCGAAGTCAACGGAAGCGTCATTAAGCCCGGCGAAAAGTTCAACAACATTTTCCAGACTCCCGGATTCGGCACCGAAGCAAACATCTACTTGCTGATGCAGTCGTTCGACGGAAAGACGATTGAATTCAGTACAAACTATACAGGCGATTCCTGGGATCACTTCTCGCCGAACCAGGTCACGCTCAGCTACACGGATAACTACAGCCACCTGATCTTGGGCGATTTCAACAAGGCCGGTGGAAACATCTACATGGAAGGCCTCCCCGTTTTCGGTGTCGGTTACACGCTTTCGCTCTTGAAGAACAACGCGAACCAGCCGCTTGTCGAACTGGACGGTTTCTTTGGCGAAAACCGCAAGCCCTACCTGAAGGGTGACAGACACCCCGAAATCTACAAGGACTACATTGAAGACGGTGAAACCCGCGCCCAGAGGCTTACCTACGGAGGCTCTTTCAAGTGGGCGCCGCTTCGCCGCTTTGACGCCAAGTTCGGCTTTATCTATGCCAACGACGAAATCGAAGATCCGCTGTTCCGCGACGGAAGCACCCATTCCAGCTTGACCAGCGAACCGATGCAGAAATCCCTGACGGCATACGCCGATGGAAACTGGCTGTTCTACCCCGGCGACATCGAACTCAATGGACAGATTGCCGTTGGACACGCCGACACGGCTGACGTCTACAGGGAACGCGCCATCAACAAGGTCTTTACGGACGCCGGGCTCAACACGTCCTCGATGAGCAAGCTTCGCCAGCTGATGGCAAACGAATCCAGAATCAACGCGCTTTCGTCCAAAGAACTTGAAGAAATCTTTGGCGACAACACGACGCTTAGCCGAAGCGCAATGCGCGATTCCTTGCGTACGCTTATTCGTGAAGCAAAGTCGCTCAAGAACGACTACGAAGATGAACGCGACGAAGACCGCGTATTTGGACTCAACTGGGGAAGCCAGGACATCGCCCTGGGCGGTTCTCTCTACTGGAACATCTACAAGACGACTCTTTCGGGACACGTCAAGTACGTCGGAGCGAACTACTACAGTGCAGGCTCCCCTGACCAGCTTTCCAACACTCGTGAATTCGGCGGCAACATCGAACAGATTGTCACGGATTTCTGGACACTCAATTTCGGCTACCAGATTAACGTCGAAAATGCCGCAAAAGAAGAAAAGACAAACATCCTCGGTTTGAGCGAAGGTACCGAATGGGGACTCTTCGGTGGCGACGATACCCAGTGGTTCGACGATCACGAACGCGACGAATACCGTACCAAGTACATCCAGAACTGGAAACTGCAAAACGAATTCAAGCTCAACAAGGCTGTAAGCATCGACGTCGGATACAACCTGGAATACCGGACCCAGTACCGTCCGTACCAGCTCCACGGCAATTATATCCTGGAAGACGGAATTTACAAGGACGGCTGGTTTGAAGCCCGTAAGGGAAATCCGACCACCGAAATCGTGAGCAATGGAGACACAACGTTTGTAGATTCGGCCCGCTGGACAGAGTACCTCGCCCTTTCCTCGGAAGACAACCTCGCCTCCAAATTCCAGGAAAGGATTTACAGGAATTCCTGGTCGGCAGGGATTTCCGTGCAGGCCTATCGTTCCATTTTCAGACTCGGTGGCCGCTGGACAATCCGAACCGACGATTCCAAGTTCTACAAGGACAGCCTGATTAGCGATATGGACCTGTCGAACGAAACGATTGCCAAGCTGGGTTACTACTTTGGCGGAGCAGACTTTTTCGAACATTCCTATCCGCTTTCTATCACCACAAACTTGGGAACTATCCAGAACAGCCTTGCCGTAACGCCCCGTTTCAAGAGCTACGAACGTGACGACATGACCGAAAGCGAAATCACCGTAGACGAAGATTTCGAAATCGCGTTTATGAAGAGATTCCTTACGGTAGGCCTTTCGGGCGAGTTCCGCTACATGGTTACTTCCTGGGAAGAAGAAGGCGGAAGTTTCGACGAAAAGGAAACGGACATTCTGGGAACACTCAACCTGACCGTAAACCACACCAAGCGCCTGAGCAGCGAATGGTACGGCGGTACGGCCCTTTATTTCCGCCCGGACAACCTGAGCGACGAATATAAGGATATTTTCGGCGGCATCCGAGTCAACTACGCTTTCTAAAGCGGCTTCGCCGCAGTTCCAAGTTCCTAGTTCGAAGTTACTAGGAACTTTTTATATTGAACAAAAGGCGTTCGGTACATTTTGTCTAGTAACTAGTATCTAGTAACTAGTAACTACTTTTCCAATTTCTACATTTGTGGCGATGTTCACCTACCGCTACAGAGAACTTTCCGTCGCCCTTCACAAAAAGGGTGAATACCGCTCTGCGCTCGCCCGCGAACTCCGGCTGCATCCCGAAGAAATTTTCAACTTGCAGGTGGAGCGTTTTTCGCTGGACAGCCGCCGAAAGGGAGACCCGAAGTGGTCTTACAACGTGATTTTTGACCTAAAGCGTGAAGTACGCGCCACGGGGAATCACGCCAAGGGACTTGTGGCGGCAACGCGTGACAAGGAAAGTTTAGAGACCGACCCGCAGAAAAACAGCATCGCGATGCCGGGACATGTCGATGTGATTGGCGCAGGTCCGAGTGGACTTTGGGCAGCATTGCATCTGCTACGGAAAGGCTTTGCGGTTGACTTGTACGAACAGGGAAAATGCGTCGAGGAACGCTTTCGAGATATTCGACGGTTCTTTGTCGACAGGAATTTTAACGCCTACAGCAACGTACTTTTTGGCGAAGGAGGTGCGGGTGCCTTTAGCGATGGAAAGCTGAATACCCGCACCCGGAACCTGTTCACGGAACAGGTTCTACACGACATGGTGGACTTCGGAGTCGACGAATCTGTCGTGACCTTCGCCAAGCCGCATATCGGCACGGACCGCCTCGTTTTACTGCTACGGAAACTACGCGAAGAAATTACACGCCTCGGCGGCAAGATTCATTTTAGCACCACCCTTGAAGACATTGAGATTAAAGATGGACGCATCGTAGCAATTCAGCTGAAAGAGATCCCCGCCTTCGCGGGGAAGACATCAGGCGGGAATGCCGCGATTCCTCACTGGAAACCCTGCGAAGCCTTGGTGCTCGCCGTCGGGCATTCTGCCCGGAGCATTTACGAAATGCTCCACGCCCGTGGCGCAGCACTCGAAAGTAAGGCTTTTGCCATGGGCGTGCGCGTCGAGCACCCGCAGCAGCTCATCAACATGCGTCAGCTGGGCCTGAATGTAGATACCAAGCTCACGGGTTCCGCCGAATATTTTCTCGCCACCCCGACACTGAACAAGACAAGCAGCGCCTACAGTTTCTGCATGTGCCCGGGTGGCGTTCTGGTGCCCTGCGCCTCGGAACCTGGGACCCTTGCCACCAACGGTATGAGCTACAGCCGCCGCAATGGCCCCTTCGCCAACGGTGCCATCGCCGTGCCCATTGCCGCAAGCGACAAACTCTTTGGCGGTCTTGAGTGCCAACGCAAAATTGAAAGCGACGCCTACGCGGTCGGCGGCAAGAGCTACGCCGCCCCAGCACAAAGCATCAAGGCGTTCCTCGCCCACAAAGAAGACAAATCTCTCCCGAAATCCACCTACCCCTGCGGACTCGTACAGAGCAATCTGTGGGACTGGATGGACAAGACCATTTGCAAGAGCCTCGCCGAAGGATTCCAGAATTTCGACAAGAAGATTCCCGGATTCATCGAAGAAGGCCTGATTGTCGCCCCCGAAACCCGCACCAGCAGCCCGCTGCGCATGAGCCGCAACAACGAAACGCTTGAATGCGTGAATACCAAGGGCCTGTTCGTGCTCGGCGAAGGAGCCGGATATTCCGGCGGAATCGTCACCAGCGCCGCCGACGGCGTGCGACTCGCCCACTACGCGAAAAAGGATAAATTGGTATGAGCAATGAGCTCGCTCATAAATTCGCTTTGAGGTCACTCCGCTTAAAGCCAATGCACCTAAAACCTCAAAGGCACGTAGTGCCGACCCCTTACCCCACACCTCAGGTTAGCCTATGATTACTCGAGTCATTGACCGCAATTTTGCCAACATGCGCCTCGACCGTTTTTTACGCAAGGCGTTCCCCGACGAATCGCTGTCGGTCTTTTTCGCCGTCATCCGCAAGAAGAAAGTCCGCGTGAACGGCGTGGTGGGAAAAGCGAACCAAATGCTGCAGGAAGGCGACACCGTCTGCATTTACGAGAATTTCAAGAGCGTCAGCGAAGACGAGAGAACGCTCGCAAGCTCGCTACAGACGAGAGACGAAAACACAGCGTGTCATCCTGAGCAAGCGAAGCACGTCGAAGGATCTAACGCCGGTTTCGCCAAAGCCAAGTCTACCTGGGGCAAAACAGACGAGAGACGAAAGACGAGAGACGAAAGGAACGCTTCTTGGGGGGCAAAGGAACTCGACATCGTCATTCAGACCGAAGACTACGTGGTCGTAAACAAGCCCTCGGGACTTGCAAGCCAACCGGGCTCCGGCACACGCCCCGGCGAAAGCCTCGTGGAATACCTGTGGGAATGGGGCCGCCGCGAGGGGCTCGACTTCAAGCCCACTATCGCCCACCGCCTCGACCAGGAAACCTCGGGCATGATCATTGCCGCCCTCCACGGCGATACGCTCCGCGACTTTACGCGCATGATCCGCGAACACGAAGTCGACAAGTTCTATTACGCGCTCGTCAAAGGGAACCTCAAGAAAGACAAGGGAACCATCGACGAGACGCTCACCCGCACCGATGCAGCCAAGGGCTCCAAGATGAAGGTTGGCGAAACCGGAAAGGATGCCCAGAAGGCCATCACGCATTACCGCGTCAAGCAGCACTACGAAGGCTACGACCTGGTAAAAATCAAGCTCGAAACAGGCCGCATGCACCAAATCCGCGCCCACTTCGCAAGCATCGGGCACCCGCTCCTGGGTGACACCCGCTACGGCGATTTCGCGCTCAACCGCGAAGTCAAAAAGCAGCTCGGACTCCACCGGCTTTTCTTGCACAGCTGCCGCCTGGAATTTGTGTGGCACGGCGACAAAATCGTACTCGATTGCCCGCTCCCTAAGGAACTGCAAAGCGTCGTAGATCAGTTAAAGCCTATCCGCCACGAGTACCGGTAAAAAGACTCCATTTCTCTTTACTTTGTCATGCCCGCATGGTTCGGCCCTTCGGCAGGCTCAGGGACCTTATCACCACCTTGCGGGCATTTTCCATTTCTACTGAATCGAACTATTTATTTCCCTGCTCGACTTGCTTGATGTCCTTTTGCGAGGCTTTCGTCAGGGAATATGTATCAAAAGCGGCCTCTCGCGGAAGTTGCAATTCGATGGATGTTATCTTCTCCATCCGGACCTCCCCCTTTTCTAGCGAAAGGTCAAAGACGTGTCCGCCAAAGCGTTTATCATCGGACACAAAGTGGAAATGCCACCCGGCCGCGTTGATACCTTCCATATAGTCGGGATAGTATAGACAAACTAGCGAACCCGCGATATGATCGAATTCAAACGACTTCTGCCGTTCAAACAGAATCTCCTTCAGTTCTATGTGATGCGCCTTGACGCCACTTTCGGAGCGAGCATTCACTTTCTTGAAGAATCCATCTATCCGCACCATGTGCATACTATTGAGACCGAAGTGTTCTTCGATTTTCACATTCAGCAAAGCCTTGAGGCTATCGATATTCCCGACGGCACCAACCGCAAACGATTCCTGATTCTTTAGGAATACGACCGAAGCAAAGGGAACCCCCAGGTCAGCAGGAGTTTCGCTTACAGATCCATCATCGGCGGCGCGGTAGCAATGACCATCCACGACAATCATTTCGCCGTCGCAGTTTTCAAACGTTCCAAGCCCTGTATCTCCGTTCTGCAACAAGTCACTGACTCTAACCACCGTTCGCGTATACCCTAGCGCAAGGGCGTTCAACGTGGACACCTGGTACATTTTTTCTACAGAATTCAAATTGCAAGCTGACATCAAGGTTTTATCCTCGTTTTATCGTTTTCAAGACCTCTTCCCGCAAAAAGATAATAAAAATGTAATAATTAGCGCAGATATTTTTTATATTACCCAACAAGGGACAATCCCTAGGGGAAAATATGAAATTCTTATCGGCAGTTATTGTATTCCTATTTCTAATGGGCTGCAGCAGCGAAACAAGCAGTTCAAGCAATCAGTCAGATAACGAAAATCAATCGGATTTCGTCGAAGTCGAAGGAATGGTCCAACTAAAGAGCGGATCCGTTTCCATCGGTTCCAATGACAAAAGCTTCAAGGCAAACGAACGCCCCGCCATGGAAGTCATACTCGATTACGACTTCTACATGGGCATCCACGAGGTCACCTGTGGCGAATACGCCAGTGTAGCCAAAAAAGCCAAGCTCAAGACCTTCAAAAAATGCGAAAATGACAGTCTCCCCCTCACCGACATCACCTACTACGACGCCATCCTTTTTGCAAACGCCAAGAGCAAACAGGATAACCTAGATACAGCCTATACCTATAGCAAGCCCCTGTATGACGACGACGGGCACTGCACGGAAATGGAAGGTTTTGCATTTCACCCTGATGCGAACGCATTTCGGCTTCCCACCGAGGCGGAATGGGTCTATGCGGCAAGCCTTGCCTGGGACGTAAAGAAAAGCTGGAATAGCGACAATTCCGATTACAAGCTTCATCCGGTCTGTAGCATATGGACAGACTCCACCGGATTCTGTGACATGGCCGGAAACGCGATGGAATGGGTGAATGACTGGATGGGAACATTCCGCGACACAACCGTCACCAACTATGTGGGGGCTCCCGATGGCGGTGACCTGGGAGAAAGAATCGTAAAAGGGGGCCGTTATTCCTCTACCCCAAAAGAGCTCAACCCATACAGTAGAGGGGATGTCTATACGGTCACATCAGCCACAAGAGCCGATTACGTTGGCTTTAGACTCGCGTTCGGAAAAATTCCGAACCCACTCTGGATGGGTGACGACGGTAAATCACAATCAAGCGTCATTACCCCACTAGCCCAAAGCGAGACACTCAAAAAGCTAACAGGCACATACAACGTAAAACTTTCCTTCCGCAACGATATTTCCGGAAATATCGCCTATATCGACTACCTGAACGGAACGGTTTCTGTCAAGGAAATTACAAAAAATGTCAGCGCGTACCATCCAGAAATTTCTCCCGACGGAAACTGGATTGCCTATTGCACCGGATTCGAAGGCGTCTCGGGCAAAACAACAATTTACGTTCAAAACTTTGATACCGAGAATCACATCAAGGTAAAGCTCAAAACAGAAAGTGCCGCAATCCCCCGCTGGAACGTCCTTGAAAACGGCGACACCGTCATTGTCTACGTAAACGACGCCGGGAACAACAAGGAAAACGCAACGTTCAAAGGAACCTCAACCTGGCAGGTCAAATTCAAGAATGGAAAATTCGGAAAGCCACAGAAACTTTTCGACGGAGCATACCATGGAGGCATCAGCGAAGACCGCACCCTGGCTGTTTCGGGCACAAGGATTCTGCGGGCCCGTGTTGCGAAAAAAGGCTCAACCATAACCGACAAAGCAAGCGACATTGTTTGGTACGATTCAGCCCAAGCCTGCAACGTATCGCTTTCCCAAGATGGAACCAAGCGCACCGCATTCCTCGACTTCGGTGGAAAACCGGGCAAGAAATTTGTCGGCGAAAGCTACGCCACTCACGAAAGAGTCTTGATTGCAGACAGCACCGGGAAACTAGTTCAATCGCTCAAGGCCCCCACGGGTTATACATTCGACCATACGGAATGGGCAACCAACGGTGAAAAATCCATTATCGTAGCAACGCTCAGCAACACAAACGGCGCACATACCAAAGTAGTCCTCATCAACCCGACAGACAGCTCCATTACCGAAATCGTCGAGGGCGAAGAGGTTTGGCATCCGAACCTATGGGTAAAAAGAAATCATATAAAGTACAGTTCGAGTAGTGCCATCAGCAGCAGCTCTGCTATCCGCATCAGCTCGAGTAACTCCAGTAGCAGCACGGTTATTATTGAAAGCAGCTCGTCGTCATACGATTCAAATATTTCGAGCAGCATTGTCGTTCAAGAAAAATCCTCCAATTCTAATTACAGCTTTGAACTTGACCCAGACAGTGCCGGAGCCTACTACCGATCTTCGGGGCCCAATAGAGACGCAGACCAATGGCGTTATAAAATGGAATTCCTTTGGCAATATAAGGATACGGCTAATTTGGTTGTACTGGGATCGTCTCGTGCCTACCACGGCATAAATCCAATGCTGTTCAGCACACCCGTTTTCGCTATCAACCTAGGGGTATCCAGAAATGCAATCGCGGGAACCCATTACCTTTTCAACCATTACGTGTTACCCCATGTAAGGAATCTAAAATATGTCGTATTGACCGTAGATAATGATTTATGGAATGACACCGAATCCTTTTTTACATCAGATTACAAATCATACCCCGGTTACGTTTACGATGCCAATCACAATTTTTGGATAGATCATTTTCCGGAACAACTCGTAGAATACACCTACGAATCATTAGGAAACAGCATCAAAGGGCAAATGCTTAGAAAAATGCGTGGTTATTATGACGTAACGTCCTGCTCTTGGGGAAAACCAGCTGTAGAACAAGACAGTAATTGGTTGCAAAAGCGATATAAATATTACTACGAAAACTTTGAAATGCTAAAGGATCTGGCAAAAACGTGCTTTGAACATAACATCATCCTTATCGGAATAATCACTCCACGTAGTCCACAATACAAGGAAACAGGATCTTTTGGTTACCATGGACTGTTGCGTAGCGAAGCCCCTGCCCTCATTCAGGAAATTGCAGACATTGGCAAGACGTATCCCAACTTTATCCTGATGGACGAAAATAAAATGGGCAACCACGACTATACAGAAGACATGGCGTTCGACTTCGATCATCTTAATAGAAATGGTGCGGCACAACTAACGGCACGAATAGACGCTCTATTGAAAACTTTAGAATAAACTTTTATATATTACCCAACAAGGGATATTCCCTAGGAGAAAATATGAGAATTTTACTAGCAATTATTGTATTCTTATTTCTAATAGGATGCAGCAACAGCGAATCGTTTACGCCTCCCAACACCGAGGAGTCCGTTCCTAACGATTCCGTTCAAATCGATCCCATTGTCATTGAAGGAATGATTCACTTCGCAAACGGCAAAGTCTCCCTTGGCACCAACAACAAGAACTTCAAGGAAAGCGAGCGCCCCGCCATGGAAGTCATACTCGATTACGACTTCTACATGGGCATCCACGAGATAACCTGTGGCGAATACGCCAGTGTAGCCAAAAAAGCCAAGCTCAAGACCTTCAAAAAATGCGAAAATGACAGCCTCCCCCTCACCGACATCACCTACTACGACGCCATCCTTTTTGCAAACGCCAAAAGTAAACTCGAGAATCGTGATACCGTCTACTCATATCGCAGCGCCATCTTCGATGAAGAAAAGCACTGCACCGACCTCGAAGGTTTTGCTTTCCACCCAGGAATCGAAGGCTACAGACTCCCGACCGAAGCGGAATGGGTCTATGCGGCAACCCGTGCTTGGGACGTAAAGAAAAGCTGGAACAACGAAAACTCCGAATACAAACTTCATACCGTCTGCAGCAAGGGAGCCGATTCCGCCGGGTTCTGCGACATGGCAGGAAATGCCCTGGAATGGGTCAGCGACTGGAAAGGCGACTTCCGCGATACAACCATTACAAACTATGTCGGCGCCCCTAGCGGAGAAGACTTGGGCGAACGAGTTGTAAAAGGAGGATGCTATTCCTCCTCCGAAAAGGAACTCAACCCCTACAGCAGAGGCGACATATATACCGTCACCTCGTCCACGCGAGCAGAATATGTCGGTTTCCGGCTAGCCTTCGGAAACATCCCCAACGCGCTCTGGATGAATAACGACGGGACTTCACAGACAAGCGTCATCACGCCACTTGCAGGCATCGAGACCATCAAAAAAATCACCGGCTCATACAACGTAAAGCTCGCCTTCCGCAACGATGTATCTGGAAACATCGCCTATATAGACTACTTGAACGGCAGTATGTCCGTCAAGGAAATCACCAAAAACACAGACAGCTACCATCCAGAAATTTCTCCTGACGGAAACTGGATTGTCTATTGTACCGGATTCGAGGGAGTCGCAGGGAAATCAACAATTTACGTTCAAAGCCTTGAGGGAGAGGAAACCATCCAGGTAAAACTCAAAGCAGAAAGTGCAACAATCCCCCGCTGGCGCGTCCTTGAAAACGGCGACACAACTATAGTCTACGTGACCGATGCCGGGAGCAACAGGAATAAAGCGACATTCAAATCGACTTCGACATGGCAAGTCAAATTCATGGACGGCAAGTTCGGCACCCCGCAAAAACTGTTCGACGGAGCCTACCACGGTGGTATCAGCGAAGACCGCACCCTTGCCGTATCGGGCGCACAGCTCCTGCGCGCTCGCATTGCCCAGAACGGGTCCTCCGTAACAGGAAAAGCAAACGATGTCGTCTGGTACGATTCAGCGCAAGCCTGCAACGTATCACTTTCCCAGGATGGGACCAAGCGCACTACCTTCCTTGATTTTGCAGGGAAGCCGGGCAAGGACTTTGTCGGCGAAAACTATTCCACCCATGCGCGTCTTTTTATAGCTGACAGCACCGGAAAACTGATCCATTCCATCAGGGCCCCCTCGGGCTACACCTTCGACCATACGGAATGGTCGACCGATGGAGAAAAATCCATTATCGTAGCAAGCCTCACCAACACAAACGGGGCACATTCTAAAATCGCCCTTATAAATCCAGAAGACAACAGCATCACCGAGATTGTCGAAGGCGATGAGCTCTGGCACCCGAACTTGTGGATTAAGAAAAAGACCAGCAAATCAAGTTCCGACAACGACACGCTCCCTGCAAGACCAGCTTTCGAACTGGATCCAGACAGTGCCGGAATTTATTACAACACCTCTGGAGCTCACGATAGAGCCGACCAGTGGCGCTATAAAATGGAATTCCTGTGGAAATATAAAGATACGGCAAACATTGTCATTATCGGTTCTTCACGAACCTACTATGGCATAAATCCCCTGCTTTTTAGCGAGCCCTATTTTGCAGCAAATCTGTCCGTTTCAGGAAACCACCAAAAAGCATCTTATCATTTCTTAACGCAATATGTACTCCCCCATGTGAACAAATTAAAGGTAGTCATCAAGGACATTGATTTGGACAGATGGCATACCGTTAGTTCGGGCATTTTTAGGTCTGCATATACAGCATACCCTGGATACGTTTACGACAAAAACCACAACTATTGGAAAGGCAACTATCCAGAAGGTTTGGCTGAAGCCGCTTACGATGCCCCCGGTAGCGCCTTAATACAAGGCGTGCTGCGTCCAACACGAGGATACCAGGAAAGATACGCCCACGGCTGGGGCAAGCCAACAACAAATCATGATTCCACCTGGCTTGACGAACTCAGGAACAACTACTATGATAATTTCGACTATCTTGTAAAAATGATCAAAGAATGTCAAAAGAGGGACATCATTTTTATCGGCATCATCACGCCAGAAAATCCGCATTACAAAGAAACAGGTGCCTTTGGAAAGCATGGGCTCAGGAGAAGCGAGGCCACATCGCTTATAGCAGAAATCAATAGCCTAAGCGAGAAGTATCCCAACTTCATCTTGATGGACGAAAACAAGATGGGCAATCATGACTACACAGATGAAATGGCGTTTGATACGGACCATCTAGCGGGCGCAGGCGCAACGCAGCTGACTCTTCGTGTGAACGAACTCATCAAGACATTAAACATCCATTTTGAACAGTAAGTATCGGCAAAGAGGGAATGGGATTTTTCTCGCAGGGTCTCATTTTTTCTAAATTTACCACCGAAATTTAAGCAGGCACGTGTTTTGCACGCGGGTCGTTTTGTGGCACCCAGGCAAAATTCGCGCTAAAGAGGAAAAAGATGAAAGTTTCTTTGAATTGGCTCAGACGTCATGTTGATCTTCCGGAATCTGCGGAAGAAGTTGCAAAGGCCCTCACCGCCGTCGGCTTGGAAGTCGAAGGCATGGAAGAACCGGGCAAGGTTTATGAAAAGCTGGTGGTGGCAAAGGTTCTTACCTGCGAAGCCCACCCGGACAGCGACCACTTGCACATCACGACGGTGAACGACGGCAAGGAAACCATCCAGGTCGTTTGCGGAGCCCCGAACGTGGCTGCCGGCCAGACCGTGGTGCTCGCCCCGATCGGTGCGGAACTTCCGCTCCCTGATGGTGGCACGCTCAAGATGAAGAAATCCAAGATCCGCGGCGTCGAAAGCTTCGGCATGATTTGCGCCGAAGACGAAATCGGCCTTTCTGACGACCACGGCGGAATCATGGTTCTCGACGACAGCATTCCCGCTGGTACACCGTTCGTAAGCCTCGGCCTCTACGACGTCTGCTTCGAACTGAACGTGACCCCGAACCGTCCGGATGCCCTCAGCCACCGCGGTGTCGCTCGTGAACTTGCCGCCAAGTTCAACCGTCCGCTCAAGCCGCTTACCTACGAACTCAAGGAAGATTCCGAAGCCGCAAGCTCTGCCGTGAGCCTCGAAGTGGTTCCCGGTTGCGGTTGCTCCCGCTATGTGGGCCGCGTCATCAAGGATGTGAAGGTCGAAAAGTCCCCCGCATGGCTCGCCAAGTTGCTCCACGCCGTGGGCATGAACAGCATCAACAACGTCGTCGATATCACGAACTTCATTCTGATGGACGTGGGCCAGCCGCTCCACAGCTTCGACATGGACCAGCTCCACGGGAACTCGATTAAGGTTCGCCGCGCCGTGAAGGGCGAAAAGATCGAAACCATCGACCACACCGCCCACGAACTTCTGGAAAGCGACCTCGTGATCTGCGACGGTGACCGTCCGGCTTGCGTAGCCGGCGTGATGGGCGGCGTCGAATCCGAAATCGTCGATGCCACCAAGAACGTGTTCCTCGAAAGCGCCTGGTTCAACCCGACCATCGTCCGCAAGCAGGCCAAGCGCCTCTGCATCTCGACGGATTCCAGCTACCGCTTCGAACGCGAAATTGACTTTACCACCCAGGACGAATACAGCCGCTACGCCTGCGCCATGATTCAGGAAGTCGCGGGTGGCCGCATTCTCAAGGGCACCGTCGAATACACCGGCGACGACCACAAGAAGAATTTGAACGAAGTCACGCTCCGCACTGCCCGCGCCGAAAAGATCATCGGCATGAAGATTGCCGCAGCTGACATCGAAAAGTACCTCACGGGTATCGCCCTCGAAGTCGTGAAGAAGGATGCCGAGTCTATCACCTTCAAGATTCCGGGCTTCCGCCCCGACCTCGAACGCGAAGTGGACCTCATCGAAGAAGTGGCCCGCCTCATCGGTTTCGACAACATCCCGTACAGCTTGCCGAAGTTCACCATGCAGCCCAACGAACTTCCGCCCATCGAAGTTTTGAACAGGAAGATCCGCAAGACGCTTTCGGCAATGGGTCTCCACGAATGCTTGAGCCTCCGCTTTACGAGCAAGGCCCGTACCGAAGCCCTGTTCGGTGCCGAAAACGACGACCGCCGCAGCAAGCCCGCAGCGCTCCTCAACCCGCTTTCCGATGAACTCGGCGTGGTTCCGACCAGCCTCCTCCCGAATCTTCTCAAGAGCGTTGCCGAAAACGAAAAGAACCGCCCCGGTTCCGTTCGCCTGTTCGAAGTCGCCAAGGGACAGTTCAAGCGCGACCGCAAGGACGTGCGCGATCCGGGCTTCGACGAATCGAACTTGGTCGCTCTCACCATCGCAGGCGCATTCGACGTGAATCCGCTGAACGACAAGCCCGCCCAGATTGACTTTGCCGCCTTCAAGGGCTTTGTGCAGAGCTTCCTCAAGCGTGTGGGTCTCGTCGTAGAATTCCGCGTTCCTGAAAAGGCCGAAATTTACCTGCACCCGGGCAAGCAAGTCGAAGTCCTCGCCGACGGCGTGGTACTCGGCACCATGGGTGAACTCCACCCGACCGCCATGGCCGCTTTTGAAATCGGCTACACCACCTACGTGATGGAACTCGACATGGACAAGATGGAACACGCCACCCACAAGAAGATTGTGTTCGAACCGTTCAGCCGCCAGGTGCCCTCCAGCCGCGACATCTCCATTGAAGTCGACAAGACGATGACTCACGAGCAGATCCTCGCCCGCATCAAGGGACTCAACCCGAAGAACCTCGCGAAGATTACGCTCAAGAGCATCTACGAAGGCGACAAGATCGAAGCCGGCAAGAAGAACATGGTCTACAGCCTCACCTACCAGGCCATGGACCGCACGCTTACCGACGACGAAGTCAACAAGGCCCACAACAAGCTGCGTGACAAGCTCGTCGCTAACGGCGATATCGTGCTGAGATAGAGCTATGAGGTCGGCGTAAACGCCTCTGAGGTCGCTACGCTTTGGGCCTTGAGCATTTATAATAAAAGCCCCTGCAAAGGGGCTCATTTTTTTCTCATAGCTCAAAGCTCAAAGGGCCGTAAGGCCCGACCTCATCGCTATTCCAGCGCTTCACGAATCTGCTGGATAAAGTCCATTTCTTCGGGAGACACGCAGCTTGCGTTGTCGTCTTCCTTAGAGGCATTCGCTACGCGGAGCATCGATTCCAGCACCTTGCTCTTGAATTCGCCCGATTCGTTCTTCAACACTTCGACACAGGCCGCGGCACGGTCCTTTGCAGAGCTGAAACTGGCGTAAGTATCGTTGAAATCGTCCCACGAGACATCCGGGGTCAGTTCGTCGTGAATCGCATCGAGCGTATCGCTTTCGGCCTCCGTCGCCGAAGTAGAACCCGGCAAAAGCTTGTCGGTTTCGGTTTCGTGATAAAGGCAGGCCACCTGCCAAGAAAGAATCAATAACGCTAAATTCGAATTCATCGGGTACCTCGTAATTATGGAATAAAAGATACTAAAAATATTCAGTTAATCGTCCTGGAGGCAACGGACACTAAGGCCTCGATCCTTATAAATGCCACCATGATCCAACCGATCAGGCTGCAAGAACATATAACCAGCCATTTCATAATCATATTCATCAGAACACCAAAAGTACGCCATATTCTGATTATAACGATCAAACTCATTCTTATACGCACCAAACGGAAGTGCAGTAAACCCATACGCATCGGTCGCATCAGGCCATTCCTCAAATCCCCTTGCCTGTAACTTATAATGTTGTCTAGATTCATCTTTATACACGGCGTCGAAAAACAACATATATTCAGAATCATCATTGTAACAAGTTGGCAAATGCCAACCTTCAGGACACACGCCTCGAATAGGATATGCATTAATAAGTTTTTGATAACATTGCATAATTTTATTATATCCACAACCAGTTGATTTTTCGCTAAACAATCCCGCACTATCCATTGCTGCCGCCCAGCTATAGACATTGCCATAAATTCCATGTGTCGTACTGGTTACATAAAATTCACTATACAAAGATGAATCCTTATACACATAGTCTAGGTTTTCGGCCATCCATACCTGACCTTCTATTTCAACCGTTCTGTAGGCATGTCTATCTCGTTTATCAATCAAATAACCATAATCGATATTTTCATTAAAGTATGAATTTTTAGACAAAGAAACAAAGAATCCTTTCAAGCACCAATAATTTTTTTCATAGAAGTTACTTCGTTTATTTTTTACAACTAACGAATCAAAATCATTCTCACTGCATACGTCAATACCAAAAAATTCATTAGCAATAAAGTTTTCAACATGCCGTTCGAAATCACCGACTTTTGAGCCACCATTTAAGCCCCAGCTTTCCACATTTTTGCGAATTTTCGACATTTCTTTTGTAAAAGCCCAATCAGCAATTGCCGTCTTAATGGAATCCGCATTTTCTCCATTCCATAGCCCATCCGTTTCCATATCTTGTGCAATTTCAGTCAACAACACGGAAAGATCCGTTTCATCGCCATCGCCCTGCAAAAGAATCGAAATAGCGAGCAAGGCCGCATCGGCAGCGGTTGCACCGAATACGTCCATATCCTCCGATTCCGTCTTAAAGCCCGTTGTATCGATGTGGAACGCATCAAATATTTCATGCTGAGCCTTTTTCTTTGCAGCTCTCACACTCATTTTGTCATGTGTCACTAGATAATACACTCGCTGTGATTCCAAGTGAGTAAGCAAATTCACATTCGCCGACCTACGCGCAAGCATATTAGTATAGGCCTGCAGCTGTATATTTGTAGCGGTAGGCTTACCCGTCACCTCATTACGGTACTTACCATCCACAACAATCAGGGCGTACTGACTCGTCAAATTACGACTGGAAAATTTGTAGCGACCGTCATCACTCGTAATATGACTTATAAAGTTTCCATTCGTCTGCTTGAGGGTTCGCCCATCGGAAAGTTCGTACAAATAAACCGTAGAGCCCTTGAGGAACGGTCCCTTCTGCGAATAACCCGTCAAGGAATCGAGCGAAATCGCAATCTGCTCAGAATCGGCTTCCGTAGTGTCCGACGAACCCATCGAAGGGGTTCCGCCAAAATGAAGCGTCATCGTAGAATCACCGCAGGTGATCGTCACCGAAGATTCGTCTTGAGCGACAATGGTACACCCAGCACCATCATCCCCCGCATCACCCTTCTTGCCATCTTTACCCGATTTTCCGTTGGCACCGTTTTCGCCGTCCTTACCAGCGACACCCGGGTCTCCCTTTGCACCGTTCAACACCACGCCAATGGAATCTCCATTGCAGATAATCTTGATGCCACTCTTGTCCTTAAGTTCCTTGGTGGAGCAACTGAACTCAAAATCTGAATCCGACGCCACCTCGACAATCTTTTCGGTTGTAGTCTCACCGTCGCAAGCAGCAAGAAAAGCACCCATCGCAAAAGCCACGATTGCATTTTTTTTCTTCATAATTCCTCTTGACTCAATCAAGGTTCCCAATCTTCTTTTTCGATACAACGTAACGACAATGTCGATTTATAAAAACTTCCAGCACAGTCCGCTAAAGTAATTTGATCGGTATTATAGTTAAAACGGACGCACGAAGCTTCATAGAGGCCTCCACCGCGATAAGGAGTACTCCAAAACACAGCTACAGAACCTTCATTGATATGATTGCCTTCGTGATCCACAGAACCAGCTGGTAAAATTGAAAAAGAAAAATCATCGGAGCCATTCCCATTATTATCCCAACCAGAGGTAGACTTGAGGAAATTGCCCCCCGTTGGAACTCCCGCATACCATGATCCACCAACGGCACTAAACAAAAAAGTCCATTCGCGTGTTGTCGGCATTCGCCAACCCTTTGGGCAAATACGATTAGCCTCGTCATAGGAATAGAAACGCCCATACTTTTCGCAATCAAAGCAGACGTTGTCTTCTATTTCATAATTCATATTTTCAGCCATCCATCTCCGAGTTCCAATCGCAATCGTCCTGTACTCTGTACCAGCCGCATCTTTCACCGTTCCGGAGCTGCCTTCCGCATCGAAAATCCACCCCTCATCCGCGGTGCACTTGTAATGCGACAACTGATTTTCCAAGACAAAACTTTCATTATAGATATAGCTCACGCAACCTCTGTTCCAGCCAATTTCCGATCCATTTGCATACCTAAGCGTATCCGCATCCCATACCAGCTTTTTCCCTGAAACGGGGCCCACCAAAAGGGTTCCGTCTTGCGTATTTTCGGGCTCCCAATTATAGCGGTCACTTTCCAATTCGGTTGCCGTACGCCACTGTCCCCCTTCGACACATTTAAACCGAATCTTTGTGATTTCCGTATCGTAATAATCTTTCGCATAGAAATTTGTGGATTGCGGATTCGCCACTTCTTTAATAGTTCCTTCCGGAACGTCATCGCCGCAGATTCCGAGTTCAAGTTCCTTGCCGTAGAACCGGCGAATCACCTTTTCAAAATCAGGAGCCTTAGCCGTAGAAAGCTTCCACCCCTCGACATTTTTACGAATATTCGCAAGTACGTTTAACGTATCCGACATCGCAGAATCGGCGGTAAGCGCCCACTCGGCGATTTTCACCCTAGCAAGCGAATCATTCCATTCACCGTCGATTTCCATATCCATAGACATTTCGGTCAAAAGCACTGAAAGGTCTGTTTCGTCCCAATTTCCCTGCAACAATACCGAAATGCCAAGCAGCACCGCATCGGCATCACTTGAACCGAACACATCCAAGTCTTCGGATTCTACCTTGATACCCGTCGTATCAACATGGAAGGCATTTAAAATTTCAGACTGAGCCTTTTTCTTAGCTCCCCGAACACTCATTTTTTCACGAGTCACCAGATAGTACACCCGAACCGATTCCAAATGCGTGAGCAAGTTCACGTTTGCAGATCTACGCGAAAGCATATTGGTATAGGCCTGCAATTTGATAGGCGTACTCATCGGTTTTCCGGTTATTTCACTCCGGTATTTACCATCGACCACAATCAAGGCGTATTGGCTCAACAGATCACGACTTGAAAACTTGTAACGACCATCGTCACTCGAGATATAGCTTAAAAAATTTCCATTCGTCTGTTTTAGGGTCCTGCCATCGGAAAGTTCGTAAAGGTACACCGCCGAGCCCTTGAGGAAAGGCCCCTTTTGCGAAAAGCCTGACAAGGAATCCATCGAAATCGCAATCTTTTCAGAATCGACTTCTGCAGTATCCGCACCTGTAAAATCGGGATCATCTAAAAACAAGGTAAATGTGCTATCGCCACAGCAAATGGTCACCGACGTATCGGATTTATCCACAATTGTACAACCGGTACCATCCTTACCGTTTTTTCCATCGGCCCCAGAAGCCCCATTTTCACCCTTGGCACCATCGTTGCCAGAGGCACCTTTTTTACCGTCGGCACCTTTTTTTCCGTCTTTTCCATACAGAACTTCACCGACAGAATCCCCGTTACAGATAATCTTGATTCCGCTTTTATTTTTAAGTTCCTGAGTGATACAACCGGATTCAGCACCGTTCAAGTAAAAAGTATCTACAGGCACAATAACGGTATCAAGCACAAGCGTTTCCGTATCGGATTCAAACTCCGAAATGCCATCTGACGTCGTTGAATCGCCACAAGCCCCAAAGTAAAGAGCCAATAAAAAAATCCATAAAACTTTTTTCATAAAAACTCTTCCGTTAAAAATCTTCTATACAACGTACGGAATGCAGCAGTACATCATTATAGGTATACATGTGAGAATTTTTGTAAAAATTATCAAAATACACAACATAAGCATTTGAAGACTCTTCGTGAGTGGATGACCAGAAATAAGCATAGGTTCCTTCGCCAAATAAGTCGCCAACTCTTTGGCCGAGACCCACAGGTTGCGCAGAAAAGCCAAAAGCATCCACTCCATTGCCATTATTTTTCCAACCAGATGTGGACTTGAGAACCAAAGCAGCTGTTGAATCTCCTCCAACCGTTATAAACAGTGTTTCCCAATCCCCTTTTGTCGGCAAATGCCATCCTCTGGGACACGCCTTATCCGCGGCTTTCCAAGTATAGAACCGTCCCGTTTCTTCACATCTATCACAGTCACTTTCTTCTGTTTTGTAATTCAGGTTTTCGGCCATCCACGTCTGGTTTCCAATCGTTATGGTCCGGTATCTCGTACCGGCAGCATCCCTCATCGTTCCTGAACTCCCTTCTATGTCAAATATCCACCCCTCGGCAGAGCACTTGTAATGCGACAATTGGTTCGCAAAAACAAAACTTTCGCCTCGGATATAGCTTACACAACCCCTATCCCAGCTAATTTCTGTACTATCCGCATACCTAAGCGTATCCGCATCCCACACCATCTTTTTCCCAGTAATGGGGGCATCCAAAAGTGAACCATCCTTGGCGTTCCTTGGGTTCCATTTAAAACGGTCCTTTTCGATATCTGTCGCCGGGCGCCATAATTGGGTCTTTAAATCACAAATATACCGCACCTTCGTTCGTGTCGTGTCCAGGTAGTCTTCGGCATAAAACTCTATGGAATTTACGTTCGGAACCTCTTTTACCGTTTCCGGAAGGACATCGTCTCCACACACACCGAGCCCTAGTTCCAGACTATAAAACCGGCGAACCACCTTTTCAAAATCAGGAACTCCAGCCGAAGAAAGTTGCCAGTTTTCCACGTTTTTCCGAATTCTCATGAGGCCATTTGTAGAATCTGAGGCCGAATCAGCGGCAATCGCCCAATCGGCAATTTTTGCCCTAGAAAGAGAATCCGTCCACAGGCCATCATCTTCCAGATCCATCATCACGTCAACCAAAAGCACCGACAAATCCGTTTCATTTCCACTCCCCTGCAACAGCACCGAAATGGCGAGCAAAGCAGCATCGGCATCCGTTTTTCCGAACACATCCAAGTCTTCGGATTCCATCGCGAATTCCGTCGGGTCAATATGGAATGCCCCAAAAATTTCGTACTGCGCTTTTTTCTTCGCTTCACGAAGCCTCATTTTTTTGCGCGTCACCAGGTAATACACACGCAACGATTCCAAATGCGTAAGCAAGTTCACATTGGCGGACCTGCGCGAAAGCATATTGGTATAGGCCTGCAACTTAATCGTGGTTGCAGTCGGTTCACCCGTCACCTCATTGCGGTACTTACCATCGACCACAATCAAGGCATACTGGCTCAACAAATTACGACTCGAAAAACTGTAGCGACCGTCGTCACTCGTTATTTCACTCGTGAAGTTTCCATTCGTCTGCTTTAAGGTACGACCATCAGAAAGTTCATAAAGGTAAACCGTTCCCCCTTTCAAAAACGGCCCCTTCTGCGAAAAACCCGTCAAGGAATCCAGCGAAATTGCAATTCTTTCGGAATCGATTTCAGCCGTATCTGCAATCGAGCCAATATCATTATCGATTTTTAATGTAATCGAGCTATCGCCACAGGTAATCGTCACCGAAGAATCTGTTTTATTCGTAATAGAGCAGGAAATTCCGTCGAGACCGTCTTCGCCGTCATTTCCGGCAACACCGTCATCGCCCTTTTCTCCATCCTCGCCTCTGGCACCCTCCTTACCATTTGCCCCATTTTTTCCATTTTTCCCATTCAATACAACCCCAATGGAATCTCCGTTACAAACAACCTTAAGGCCACTTTTATCCTTTAATTCCTTGGTGGTACAGCTATAGTTGTCCGCCAAATAAAGGGTATCCGCCTCAACGATAACAGTATCTTTTACCGAAGAATCATCCGTGAAAGCGGATTCAGAGGCAGACTCCGTTGTCGAGGAATCCCCGCAAGCGAAAAGAACAAGAGAAAGTAGAAGTAGCGCGACTAATTTTTTCATGGCAGTTCCTCTTGATTTTCAATACAACGGACCGACATATAATGATCATCCAAATAAACAACCACTTTGGAACGAGCTTCAGGTCGTTCATAATCAAAGGAAACATCGAAAGCTCCTGATTTGCCCAGATCTTCACCTTCGGTGGCTGTCCAGAAAAAGGCAGACATTCCTTTATTTGCATGACTTCCTGCCCAAAGCCCCGCAGGCAATACGGTAAATCCGAAAGCATCCGTACCTCCGCCACTATTTCCTTGCCAAGTAGAAGTCCAGCCAGAAGCCGATTTGAGGACCGCACCGGCCGAAGTCGCGCCACCAACCGCAGCAAACAAGGTATTCCATTCCTCTAATGTCGGCAAATGCCAACCTTCGGGACAGACCCACTTTGCGGAGCTCCAAGTATAGAGTCGTCCATAAGTTTCACATTCAATACAATTGCTATCCCAAATAGCATAGTTCAAATTTTCAGCCATCCATCTCTGGGTTCCAATGGCTACCGTCCGGTATTCCGTTCCAGCGGCATCCTGCATTGTGCCCGAGCTTCCCTCCTTATCAAAAATCCACCCTTCCTGCGAACAAATGTAATGCGACAGCTGATTTTCCAGGACAAAGCTCGAATCCCGTGTATAGCTTACACAACCCCTGTTCCAACTCACTTCCGAATCATCCGCATATCGGAGCGTATCCGCATCCCATACCAGTTTCCTTCCGGTAAACGGGCCATCCAAAAGAGTTCCGTCTTCGGTATTTTCCGGATTCCAGCCATAAAGATCTTTTTCCAAATCGGTCGCAATACGCCACCGACCATCATCCAGGCACTTAAAGCGGGCTACCGTTATTGTTGAATCAAAATAATCCTTTGCATAATACATCGTGGATTTAGCATTCGACACCTCTTTCACCGTTCCCATAGGGACATCGTCTCCGCACACCCCCAGTTGCAGTTCCAAACCGTAGAAACGGCGAATCATTTTTTCAAAATTTGGAACTCCTGTCGTCGAAAGTTTCCACCCTTCCACATTTTCACGAATCTTCGCAAGTCCATTTGCGCTATCAGGCAAAGGTGAATCTATGGTTAACGCCCACTCCGCGATTTTCGCCCTGGAAAGGGAATCATTCCATTCCCCGTCTTCTTCCAGATCCATCATCATATCCGTCAGCAACACCATCAGTTCCGTTTCGTTCCCCTCACCTTGCAAAAGCACCGATATGGCAAGCAAGGCGGCGTCGGCATCGGTCTTGCCAAACACATCAAGATCTTCAGATTCGGCATTGAAACCTGTCGTATCAATGTGGAATGCATTGAATATTTCGTACTGCGCCAGCTTTTTCGCCCTCCGGACAGTCATCTTCTCTTTTGTAACAAGGTAAAATACGCGATTTTTTTCCAGATGAGTCAGCAAGTTCACGTTTACGGATCTGCGCATCAGCATATTGGTGTAGGCCTGCAACCTAATGGCAGTAGACGTAGGCACCCCAGTCACTTCATTGCGGTACTTACCTTCGGCAACAATCAGGGCATACTGGCTTTTCAAATCGCGGCTAGAAAACCGATAGCGGCCATCATCATTTGTAATATGACTTATAAAGTTTCCATTTGTCTGCTTAAGGGTTCTGCCATCGGTAAGCTCGTAAAGGTACACTGCCGAGCCCTTCAGGAACGGGCCCTTCTGCGAAAAACCCGACAGGGAATCCATCGATACCGCCACCTGTTCGGAATCGACCTCAACAGTATCACCATTGAGTTCTTTCCCTAAATTCAAGACCATCGTAGAATCGCCACATACGATGGTCACCGTAGAATTCGTCCTATCCGTTATGGAGCAGTCATCCCCATCCTTGCCATCTTGACCATCGGGGCCATCAGAGCCTTTTTTCCCCTTTGCGCCGTCCTTCCCCTTAGCACCATCCTTGCCGTCGGAGCCATCTTTTCCCTTTACGCCCTTCAGGACAACGCCAATAGAATCCCCATTACAGATAATCTTTATACCACTTTTGTCCTTGAGTTCCTTCGTGGAGCAACTGAATCCACTCGCATCCAGATAAATAGCCTTTTCAATAACGACTACCGTATCGCCATTCTCTATACCAGAACTAGCCTCAGCGACTCTATCGGATGAGGAATCATCGCCACAGGCGACAAGCAACAAGAAAAGACCGAAAACGAGAGATAACGTAACCCTACTCCCCGCAAAGACTCTTAAGATACCCATCGATGGATACTCCATAGAATGTTCTCCTTACAGATAAGATAAAATATAATTTTTTTGAATTTATTTGTGGACGATATGCGCCAACCTCATCCCCGTTCCTCTCTGAATACCCTCCCTCGTTGCACTCGGTCGAGGATGACATTTTCAATTCATCCCAAGATCCTTCGACTTCGTTCACTTCGGCCCTTCGGCAAGCTCAAGGACCTTTGTAAACCGCTCAGGATGACAGCAGATGACCTAACCACTAATCACTAACCACTTTCTACCGCATACTTTTTACTATATGGCGTTCTTTCAGAACGCATATAGTACGGCTCGGCAATGTCAAAATAACAAGTTATTTTGCCGCTGCTCTCGCCTTTTACTATATTCCCCTACATGGCATACGTAGCAATGGCCCGCAAGTGGCGTCCGCAGTCTTTTGCCGACATGGTCGGCCAGGAACATATCGCAAAAACCCTCCAGAACGCAATCGAAGGAGGACGACTTCATCACGCATTCCTATTTACCGGAACCCGTGGCGTCGGCAAGACTACCAGTGCCAGAATCCTCGCCCGCACCTTGAACTGCACCGGCGGCGACCCGCTGCACCCGTGCGGACAGTGCGAAAGCTGCAAGGACATTGCCGGCGGTTCCCCGATGGACGTCTTTGAAATAGACGCGGCCTCCAATACCGGCGTCGACAACATCCGCGACGTGATCGAGCGCGTACAGTATCCGCCCGTTATCGGCAAATACAAAGTCTTTATTATCGACGAAGTCCACATGCTCACGACAGGCGCTTTCAATGCGCTCCTGAAAACGCTCGAAGAACCGCCCGAACATGTCATCTTCATTTTTGCGACGACCGAAGTCAACAAGGTCCCGCAAACTATTCTTAGCCGCGTACAGCGTTTCGACTTCAAGCGGCTCACCGTAGAACAGATCCGCAGCCGTCTCCGTTACATTTGCGAACAGGAAGGAATTAACGCGACCGACGAAGCGCTCGACATTTTCGCCGAAAAAGCCGACGGTTCAATGCGCGACGGCCTCACCTATTTCGACCAGGCGTACGCCTTTACCGGCAACGAAATGAGCGCCGACGCCGTCCGTAGCGTCCTCGGCATTCCGCCCGTGGAACTTTTCTTCACGCTGATTTCTGCCATCGAAGGGCACGACCTCAAGGGTTGCTTCAAGATGGTGGACGACGCTTGCAGACGCGGTATCGAATTCACGCCGCTCCTCGACGGATTCGGAAAATTCCTGAGGAACCTGCTTTACGCCCGCCTCGACGCATTTACACCCGACGCCCTGAACATTTCCGAAGAAATGTTCACCAAGTACAAGAGCATCGTCCCCGAAATCAAGAACGGAGACATTCTCCGCATCAGCAAGATGCTGATTGACCTGCAGGCGACGCTACGCTACAGTACCAATCCGCGCCTGCTTGTAGAAACGACTTTTGCCCGCATGGCATGGCTCGACAGGCTGACAGACCTTAGACGCGCCCTTGCAGCGATCAACGATCCTAAAAGCGCCTCCGAAGAGGCGTTAAAAAAAAAAGTAGCTGATGTCCAAAACATGCTCGACGCCGAGGAAGAAGCCAAGGCGTTGCAGCAGCGTGAAGAAAACCCCTTCGCCGCCCTCCAGCAGGGCATTTCAAGCGGATACAACGGAGACTCCTACAGCCGTTACGAAATTTCGGCCGCCTGGGGCTCAATCAAGACACGCATCGCCGACGCCGGTGATTTCGCATTCTCGGTCGCCCTAAACGACACGGTTCTTGAAACCGGCGACCCCAAGGAAACGCCCTTCCCCATCGCGCTCACCTATCTCGGAGACAACGCGGGCGATGCCTGGGGCGTCAAGCAGATGGAAGACCACCCCGAATACATGGAGCGCATCAAGCAAATGCTCGAAGACGCCCTCCAGACTCCGGTGAACCTCAGCCTCAAGAGTCGAGCATTCAACGAGTCGGAACTTAGAATCCGCAAGCAGGCGCAGATGTCGCCCTACGAACTCGACCTCGAAAAAGACCCCGGACTTGCCAAGCTGAAAGAAATGTTCCTTGCCGAACTTATTTACAGCCACAAGAGCAACCGCCCCGTAGCACCGCAGCAAAGCGAATCCTGCTGCGATACCGATAGCGAAGACAACAACTAGCTAAGCCTGTTGCACATCCTTCATCTTGAAGGCAAGCATCGTAATGTCGTCGAACTGAGGCGCGTTCCCGGCGTGGTTCCTTACCGCCATGCGCACCTTTCTGCACAACAGTCGAACGGAATCGTCCTTCGCCTCGTTTAGCACATTCTGCAAGCGTTCCAGGCCGAATTCCTCGTTCTTTTCGTTGATCGCTTCGGGAACACCGTCGGTATAGTTGAAAATCGTATCGCCGGGCTGCAGCTGGACTTCAAAGTCCTGGTACTTATAACCGGGCATTCCCGCAAGGACAAATCCGCTCTTGACCTTTGCCATTTCGAACTTGCCGTCCTTATGCTTGATGAACGGCTTTTCGTGTCCGGCATTCGCATAGACCAGGTGGCCCGTCCTAATGTTCAGCACCCCGCAAATACACGTGACAAACATGTCGTGCACATTACGTTCTGCCAGTTCATCATTCGCCTGGTTCAAGGCCTCGGCAGGCGAAAGCCCATGCTGCAGGTTGTGCTTCAGTACAATTTTCGAAACCATCATGAAAAGGGCCGCAGGAACCCCCTTCCCCGAAACGTCTGCAATCAGAAGCGCAACATGATCGTCGTCAATAAAGAAATTATCGTAAAAGTCGCCACCAACTTCAAGCGCCGGACGCATTGCGGCATAATTGTCAAAGCCCTCGATTTCTAGCGGCCTAGAAAGGGATGCCCGCTGGATGGTCGTCGCAATGGCAAGCTCCGTATGAATTTTCTGTTGCTTTGCGGTGGCCACTGTCAGTTCCTTCACGTAATCTTCGAGTTCCGTCGCCATATCCTGATACGAGCGCGCCAACTTTCCAATTTCAGACGTAAAGTAGACATACCTGTGACACTTATTTAAAATGTTATGAATGCGTATATCGATATCCGTATTCTGGCCGAAGGACTTCGCGATTTCGCTCATGCTCTCGATAGGCCGCGTCACTGTCCGTTCCATATAGTAGAGGAACCCGAGCGAAACCCAGATGCCGATATTGAGCAGTGCGCCAATGAAAAAGTAAACGTAACTCCAGAGGTAAAGATTGTTCTCGCCGTACTTGAGGGCGATACTCGGGTAGCTCGCAGCTCCTAGAGCGACAGAGATAATGATACTCGTCGCCAAAAAGAACAGAATGAATTTTTCGTTGAGCGAGAAAGAAAAGACGAATTTTGCAGGTGAGCCTTGATCCCTTGTAGGCAAGTTTTGCTCCTTGCGCATACGTCGTTGGCTAATCAGGGACGCACAGATAAGGTACGGGAAACCAATCACCACCATGGTGATGAACTGGTTGAAGAAAATGTTTGCCGAAAGCATCGAGAAATACTGCTCGTCGAACTTGAGCTTGATGACACTCACGACCATGAACGCCGTTGCCAGGGAATCCAAGATGACAATCAGCATGTATTGCACATTCTTGTAGATTTTATCCAGCTTGAACTTATTCTCATCATTTTTACGAAGCCGGTTCCAAATGACGGCGGGCACGTAGCCATAAATAATCTGGATGAAAAATCCCGGAACAAAGATAATGGCGTCATACCCCGAAATAATGTCGGCGACAAGATTTGCGATGGCACACCCCAAGACGCCCCAGAATCCAAACGAGATGCCGAACAGGAGCGGAAGGGCGGCAACGATTCGCACCTCCGTCGTATCCGAAATCCGGAAAAGATCCCGACAAGGTAACCCGAGGACAAAGAAAATCAAGCCACAAATAACGGCAACAAGTATGTACTTATAAATATTCTTCATAAGACTCCTTCTTAGCCATCAATATAAACAATTTTTTACTTCGCCGCTACAAATTTTTCTTTTTTTATTGTGGAAAGCCCGCTTGAAAATCACCGACGAACAAGTTCCTTGAAAGGATACGGGACCGCAGATGACAAAAACGGCGAGCTTTGCTCGCCGTTTTTAATTTCCTTGTAGAGAAGGATTAGTCGCCGGTCCTGTAGTTCGGAGCTTCCTTCGTGATGGTCACATCGTGCGGATGAGATTCACGGAGGCCTGCGCCCGTAATACGGACAAAGGTTGCCTTCTTGTAGAGTTCTTCGAGGTTTGCAGCACCGGCATAACCCATAGCAGAGTGGATACCGCCAATCAACTGGTAAACGGTGTCACGGAGCGGTCCCTTGTACGGAACACGGCCTTCGATGCCTTCCGGAACGAACTTGCGCGGTTCCTGAACGCCACCCTGGAAGTAACGGTCGGCAGAACCGGCCTTCATGGCGCCGAGGGAGCCCATGCCACGGTAGCTCTTGTAGCTACGGCCATCGGCGAGAATCACTTCGCCCGGAGCTTCTTCGGTACCGGCAAAGAGAGAACCCACCATCACGGCGTGACCGCCAGCAGCGAGAGCCTTCACAATGTCACCAGAGAACTTGAGGCCACCGTCAGCGATAATCTTCACGCCGACCTTGCGGGCCATCTTGCCACATTCCACGACAGCGGAGAACTGCGGGTAACCGACACCAGCCACGATACGGGTCGTACAGATGGAACCCGGACCGATACCCACCTTGACGATGTTGGCGCCGCACTTGGCGAGTTCTTCCACGGCTTCCGGCGTACAAACGTTACCGGCGCAAATCGTGAGCTTCGGATATTTCTTGCGAACGGTCTTCACCATGTTACGCACACCAATATGGTGGCCGTGAGCCGTATCGATAATCAACAGGTCAACGCCGGCATCCACGAGGGCAGCCACGCGTTCAAGAGTATTTGCAGAAGTGCTGACAGCGGCGCCCACGAGCAACTGGCCATTCTTGTCGAGGCTAGCGTTCGGGTTATTTTCGCGCTTCAAGATGTCCGTCATCGTGATGAGGCCCTTCAAGGCACCAGAAGCGTCCACGAGCGGGAGCTTTTCGATACGCTTTTCGGCGAGGATTTCCTTCGCCTTGGAAAGGCTCACCTTCGGGCTTGCCGTCACCGGATTCTTCGTCATCACGGAACGGATCTTCACGTTCATGTCGCTCACGGTGCGGAGGTCGCGGCTCGTGAGCATGCCCACGAGCTTACCCTTAGAAAGAATCGGGAAACCGCTCACCTTGTTGCGGGCGCGGAGTTCAAAAGCAGCGGACACCGGTTCGTCTGCATCGAGCGTCACCGGATTGGTCACAATACCGGACTGCCAACGCTTAACCTTGCGGACTTCTTCGGCCTGGTCTTCGATGCTCATGTTCTTGTGGATAATGCCGAGACCACCCTGCAAAGCCAAGGAAATGGCGAGCGGAGCCGTCGTCACGGTATCCATAGCGGCACTGATAATAGGAATGTTCAGCTTGATATTGCTGGCGAGCTGCGTGCTCACATCGGTCTGAGCCGGAAGAACAGAAGATTCAGCGGGAACAAGGAGGACGTCGTCAAACGTCAAAGCTTCTGGCAAAAGTTTCATATAGTACCTCTTTTGCGTAGTAAATATAGTAAAATATGTAAGGCGAGTAAAGCGTGAAAATAAAATTTTCACATTTTTGAGCCACGACCGTTAGTAGAAAGCCATGGCCGATTCAACCAGGAAAAAGCCGCCAAGTGCTACCGATCCTTGATGCAACGGACCGAAAAAGCGAATTCCTTGTTCATCGCAAACTGCTCCGCCTTCAGCTGGGGGTGAAGCGCCATAGTAAAGGCGAACTTTTCCTGGAGCGATATCGTGGTTCCCCTAAAGCGGGCATAACCACCGTCGTCATAATACTTTCCATTGCTCGCCCTATACCCCGCAGGAACCGCATTAAAGCCAAAGTCGTCGGTACCATTGCAATCCTTGCCACGCCTTTTCTGCCATCCGGTCTTGGACTTCAACTTTGTACCGGCGGAATCCGGGCCACCCGCAGCAGAGATCAAATCATTAAAATCGTCGTATGTCGGCAAGCGCCAACCTGCAGGACAGGCCTTTCTAGCCGCATCCAGAGTGTAAAGACGCCCCTGCGCCGTACAAAAAATGGGATTGTCCCTGAAACAATAGCTTTCTTCCGTTTCGTAATCCAGGTTTTCGGCCATCCACACCTGACTTCCGATTTTGACCGTTTTGTAGACCCGGCCATCGCGCGGATCTTTCAAGTCAGAGTCACATGCGACCAACGCGCACACCAAAAGCGCGCCAAAAGCTACGGAAACAATCTTTCGAATCGAAATCATTTCACCCTCTCCATATCGGACAACATAAAGAATACATTTTTTAAAGGACTTGCCAAGCACATTTTTGCAAATAAACGCCCAAAGAGCCCCTTTTTGCCGAATAAAGCCCCTCAGGAATACTACATTGCAGCCCATGAGCCTGAATTTCAACCGAATGGATGCATACCTCGCCTTCTTGGGCGTAGAGCGGAACCTATCGCCAGCGACCATCCAAAGCTACCAAGAAGACCTACGGCATTTCGTAGGCTGGCTCGACGATTGCGGAATCGACCTCAAGGAACTCACCCCCGAAAAATTGGATGAATTCCTGACCCTCACCGCAAGCCAGGCGGAATACTCCCCCACGTCGGTGGCAAGGCACTTTTCGAGCTTACGCGGATTCTTAAAGTATATGCAGAGTCAGGGCGAATACGACTACAGCACCGAATCGATGCTTGAACGCCCCAAGCTAGGGCACTACCTGCCCCAGTACCTGACCCGAGAAGAAATCGACAGCGTTTTCGAAAGCGCCGCAAACGGAAAGAACCCACTGCGTGACACCGCCCTTTTCGAACTGATGTACAGCGCCGGGCTCCGCATTTCGGAAACACTCGGCATCAAGCTTTCGCAACTGGACTTCGAGAATGAATGGCTGACGCCGATCGGCAAGGGGAACAAGCAACGCCTGATTCCGCTCGGCAGCAAGGCGAAAGATAATCTTAAGGCATGGATTGAACTTGGGCGCCCCCTCACCCATCCAACTACAGACAACGTTATTCTCAACGCACGCGGAAAACCCATGAGCCGCATGGGAGCCTGGAAAATTGTACAACTGCACACGATGCATTTAAGCAAGCAGGTTTCACCACACACCTTCCGCCACAGTTTCGCCACGCATTGCCTAGAAGCGGGGATGGACTTGCGCGTTCTACAGGAACTGCTTGGGCATGCCGATATCGGCACCACGCAAATCTACACGCATATCGACAAGGAATTCATCAAGCAGGAACACCGACAATTCCATCCGAGAGAAATAAGCGACCGCACGGGTTCGGGAGACCGCACGGGCTAACATCAAAAAAAAATACGATTGGCCCGTGCTCTCGCAGACACCCCTGTTTAAGAACAGGGGCTTTCTGCTCACAGAACGACCGCACGAACTCACATCAAATAAGGACATACTTTTCTATATTTACTCTCGTGGCGTTCTACTCTAACGAAATCATTCAGCAGCTCAAGGCCCACGCGGATATCGCGACGGTCATCGAGAACTTTGTCCCGCTGAAACGTTCGGGGAATGGCCGCTTCCTGGGGGTATGCCCTTTCCACGACGACCGCAGCCCCTCGATGAACGTGAACCCGACGCTCGGCATTTACAAGTGCTTTGCCTGCGGTGCGGGTGGAGACGTTTTCAAGTTCGTCCAAGAACACGAAAAGATGGATTTCAAGGGGGCAATCGAGTGGGTTGCAAACTTCACCGGTTTTGCCCTCCCCCAGCTCGGCGCTCCGGAAAGCAACGAAAGAATCGAAGAACGCGCCAAAATCCGTAGGCTGAACGAACTCGCCTGCGAATGGTTCGAGCAGGAACTCACCCGCTCCCCCAAGGCGCTCGAATACCTTTCGAGTCGCCATATTACCGACGAAACTCGCAAACGGTTCCACATCGGCTACGCCCCCGATGGCCGCGAAGGCTTTATCGGCTATGCGGTCAAAAACGGTTTTTCGCCGCTGGACTGCGTGAAGGCGGGGCTTGCCGTCCAAAAAGAAAACGGCGGCATCTCGGATAAGTTCAGGGACCGTCTGATGATCGCCATTCAGAACATGTCGGGCATCATCGTCGCGTTTGGCGGCCGAGACCTCTCCGGAAAAAGCCACGCCAAATACATGAACAGCCCCGAAACAGAACTCTACCTCAAAAGAGACATTCTTTTCGGGCTGTACCATAGCAAACAAAGTATCGCCAAAGAACGCGAAGTAGTTATTGTCGAAGGTTACTTTGACATGATTAGCCTTTTTCAGGGCGGAGTCACCAACGTGGTTGCCGCCTCGGGAACGGCCCTCACCGATTTACACGCGGGCATTCTCGCCCGCTACGCCGAAAAGGCATATCTTGTATTTGACGGAGACAAGGCGGGCAGAGAAGCCACCTTCAAGAGTTTGCAAATCGTGCTCCCCAAGGGAATTGCCCCCCGAGTATTCGCCCTTTCGCGTCCGGACGGCACCAAGATTGACCCAGACAACTTTGTAAACGAGTTTGGCGCCGACGCCTTCAAGGAGGCACTCAAAGGTTCTGAGGACTGGCTTTCGTACCTGATGCGGATTCGAGACATGGAAAGTCCCGAAGAACGCGCGAGACTCGTGAACTTTGCAAAGGCACTCGTCAAGAGCATTCCCGACCACGAGCTACGCAACCAGTACGTGAAACTGATCTCGGAACGGTTCAACACAGACCGCTCCTTGGCACAAGTGAAGGCCTTGAAACCGCAAAAAAGTTTTGAGGAGCGTCGCCCCGCCCAAGGCACACCAAGCGCAAACGGAGAAAACGTCGAAGTCATTCCGCAACTGGAACAGGCGGCAACACTCGACTGGGCAAGCATTCCGCCGATGGAAATCCGCTTTGCAAACCTGGTGCTCCGCAACCCGACCCTTATGGAACGTGCGCTGGAATATTTCGACATGGACTGGGCCGCAAGCGGAATCCAGATGTTCGAATCTCCGGTAGTCGAAGAATTCGTGAACTCCGCCATCGCGCTTTACGCCGAAACGGGAGCAGTTTCGCCACAGTTACTATACGACAACGTTTCGCCCACGCTTCGCATTTTCCTGGAAGGCCTCTCCGATGAAAAATGGAAAACGCCCCAGGAGATTATCGAGTTTTACCAGACGCTCACGGTATTTTCGACCAAACTCTGCGACAGGCAAAAGCACCAGATTCCGCTAACGAGTAACGAGGCGGTAGAAGTACGTATGCAGATGTCCAAGTTCACGCAGGGCATGCAAAAGTTGAACTCCTTGTTCAACGCCGAAAAGATTTCGATTGACGCCTTTGCCGATCAAGTGGTACGCAGCAAGGCTCAACTGATCCATTTCCAATCCGTGATTCAGGGCGCCCCGATGACTGCAGCGCCAACCGTGATTACACCGGCATCCGTTCAGGCAGCGCCTGCACCGGTTCAAGCGGCGCCTGCACCGCAGAATCCGCAGCCGAGTGCCCCTGCATTTGCAGAAAATGTGCCGCAGCCCCCTGCAGAATTTGCGCCTGAAAATTATTCCGAAGAACAAATGCCTAATGACGAACCGCCCGAGGGTTTTGAGCCCCCGCCGCCCGAAGACGACGAAGAATACTCTTACGGCGGTGACGACAACATGAGCAACGACTTTGACGACTTCGGGTAATCTGTTCATCTGATTATAGAAAGAATTGATAAGACACTGGCCGCAAGTTTTTCTAAATTTGTGCCGTAAAAAATGATTCTAGCGCAAAAAGCGCCGGAGGTAATATGCTGTCCATCAAGAACCTGAAAGCAAGTATCGAAGACGGAACCCAGATTTTGAAGGGTATCAACCTGGAAGTCAAACCGGGCGAAGTTCACGCAATCATGGGCCCGAACGGGTCTGGCAAGAGTACGCTTTCAAAGGTCATCGCAGGCCACCCCGCCTATACCGTGAACGATGGTTCCGTGACTCTCGACGGCAAGGACCTGCTCTCGATGGAAATCTGCGACCGTGCGAATTCGGGACTTTTCATCAGCACGCAATACCCCACCGAAATTCCGGGCGTGAACAACGTGGAATTCTTGCAGATGGCGCTCAATTCCAAGCGCGCCTACCTGGGGCTTGAACCGCTCTCCGATGCCGACTTCAAGAAGCTCTGCGAAGAAAAGATGGCCATGCTCGAAATGGACGACCGTTACCGCGACCGCGGCGTGAACGACGGCTTTAGCGGCGGCGAAAAGAAGCGTAACGAAATTTTGCAGATGGCTATTTTGGATCCGAAGGTATCGTTCCTCGACGAAACAGACTCGGGTTTGGACATTGATGCGCTGCGCATTGTGGCTCACGGCATCAACCAGATTATGTCGCCCGAAAAGGCGGTGATTCTGGTGACGCACTACCAGAGACTTCTGGATTACATCAAGCCGACTTACGTGCATGTGCTCCGCCACGGCAAGATTATTCTCTCGGGCGGCCCTGAACTTGCGCTCAAGCTCGAAGAACAAGGCTACGACTGGATCGAGGAAAACTAATGGACGCCATTACCCGCATTAAGCAATTGGGAATGCCGCGTCGCAATAACGAATTGTGGACGTTTTTCCCGGTCAACAAGATTCCAAATGTACTGAGCGCGGATGGAGATTGCCGCGTCGCTGACGCACCTCGCAATGACGAACAGGAAGCATTAGACTTTTCGAAAGAAGAAGATTTCGCAGCACTTTTGCCGATTGCAAAGGCAGCCCCTCTCATGAAAAAGGTTTTTGCCGCAGGCGAAACCGAAATGGGGATTATCAAGAGCCGCAACGACTTTGCTCATAGCCAGTTTATCATCGAAAAGGGCGCCAAAGTTTCGCTCGAAATCCTCGACAACAAGGTGATGCACGAAATTTGCGCGGAGCGTTTCGACATCCTTGTAGACGAAGGGGCCGAACTCGAAATCTTCTTTGCAAACCCCGCGAACGACTTGCCGCTCACCTTTAGGCATTTCGACATCAAGCAGGCCGCAAATTCTACGGTGCGTTTCGCTAACGTTTTGCAAGACAGCGGCATTGGCCGCATCAGCGCCCGCGTGGAACTGAACGGCGAAGGCGCGAACTTCGATTACCGCAGCCTGAACATTCTGAAGGGCAACGCCTCCAAGCACCAGCGCCTAACGATTCTGCACAACGCCCCGAGCACGGTAAGCACACAGTTCGTACGCAACATTCTCGACGAAAACGCTTACACCAGCTACGACGGCCAGGTGATCGTAGGGAACAACTGCAGCCAGGTGAATTCAAGTCAGTTGGTGAATACGATTCTCTTGAGCGACGGCCCGAGTGTTTCGGTGAAGCCGGTACTCAAGATTTACCACGACGACGTGGAATGTACGCACGGCAATACCGTGGGTGAACTCGACAAGGATCAGATGTTCTACCTGACAAGCCGCGGCATTCCCGCCGACAAGGCCCGCGAAATGCTCACCCGTTCGTTTGCAAAGGAACTTTTCTTGACGCTCCCCGAAGGACCGGCAAAGAAAAGACTCATGCAATCGCTTTAATAAAATTTACCGGCTTTTCACACGTAATGTCATCCCCGACTTGGTCGGGGATCTTTTTTTATTTCTCGTACACGGTCAATACATCCGGACCGATCATAAACGATTCTCGGGCGACAAGCCCCGTCGGAAGTTCCGGATACGCAAGGCCTTCGGCACCGCTAGATTCAAGCGCACGTTCGACAGCAGAATCCGTTGATTGCCATAAATCAAGGCGATTCCACAAGCCACATTTAAAGATTTCTTCCGCAAGGCGCGCCCCTGGTTCGACCATCAGGCGGTGCATGCCACGGGCGGAAAGATTCTCGAGCATCTGACTCCAGCACCCGACAAAAGTCGCGGCATTAAACGTCACGATTTCAATTTGATGCCCGGCGACATTTAAGGTCTCGCCCAACGGTGCAGCCGGCGCATCCCCCACATTCTTTTTTTCGATGGCAGGTTGCGGTACGCACGTAAAGACGATGGGAGCCTTCCCCGCTTCTACAGGCGCCTGGAACACGCGAAGCCCCGCAACTTCGGCAGCGGTAAATTCATGGTGCCCCGCCCAGATGATTTTCACGGGATTGTTCCCTTGGGCATTTCGTACATCAAGCGAAGGATTGTCGGCGAGTACCGTACCAGCGCCTACGAGAATCGTATCGCTCATGGCACGAAGTTCATGATTCCAGCAGTTGGCACCTTGCGCGGTGATTTTCAAGGGGGCATTACACGCCGCGACCTTTGAGCCGCAGCCGCCACCGACAAGCGCACCCATGTAGCCTTCTTGAGAAATGGCCGATTTAATTTCGACAAAAGTCGCCTTGTTGCGCACAAAATAGTCGTACGCTTCAAAGAACCGCTCAATTTCGTGAAAGAGCATGCGGGCTTCGGCAAGCGCCTCGGCGCGAGTCTCCGGCTCCCCCATGGCAGTCGGATTTCCCGAAAGCACCTTGCAACCGTCATGCGAACAGGAATCGTCCCAGCCGCTTTCAACAACGGCACGTTCGCAAGCATCCTGGCCTTCGAATACCTTGACGCCAGCTTCTTCGAGAATGCTACGGCTTTTACCGCGCACCAGCGGATTCGGATCGGCATGAGCAAAGTAGACTTCCTTGATGCCCGCCTCGATAATCGCCTTGGTGCACGGGGGCGTGCGGCCATAATGACAGCAAGGTTCAAGAGTCACATAGATGGCCGCCCCGCGGGCGAGTTCGCCCGCGTCACGCAGCGCCATCACCTCGGCGTGAGCATTCCCCGGGCGCTGCGTCCGCCCCCTCCCGACGACGATACCGTCACGTACGACAACGGCACCCACCGCAGGATTCGGCCGACTGATGCCGACCGAGAATAGAGAATTCTCAAACGCGAGCTGTAGATAGTTCATTAGTTCTTCGGGAACGCGAGGAAACCGCCACCGACGTTAAACACGCGTTCGTAACCGTTGTCCACCAAGAAATTGGAGGCAACCATGCTGCGCTTTCCGCTACGGCAGTAAATCAGCAAGTCCTTGTCCTTCGGGAATTCATTCAAGCGATGCTGAATTTCCTGGAGCGGAATGTTGATAGCGCCCGGAGCCATGCCCTCGGCCACTTCACCCGGAGTACGCACATCGATCAAAACGGCACCGGCCTTGTTCATTTCAAGCGCCTTTGCCCAATCCACCGTAACAATTTCTGCCTTCTTCACTTCGACCGGAGCTGCCTGCGCCGCAACCTGCTGAGCGGGTTGCTGTACAGCGGGCTTCTGCTCGGCAGCAGCTTCCTTCTTGGATTCTTCACAACCTGCAACCATGAACAGTGCAGAAACGGCAAACAACATTAACTTTTTCATCTTATCTCCAGAGTTGATCTTTGTGTATTTTCAAAATCCTGTTCATCCAGCTGCATGTACACCCCGAGTACGCGATGGGTGTATCCATCCGTCCGCTTCAGGGGAACCGCATTGAACCAAAGCAAACGTTTTTTCACGCCGAAAGGCCCTTTCCACGCCTTGGGGAGCCCTCTTTCGAACACTTCGGAAATAACGCTATGGAACATATTAAAGTAGCGCGGGCGAACCACTTCGAGCAACCGTTTTCCCTTGACATCGTCCGGGAGCGGCATCCCAAACGCAAGCGAGAAAGCCTGGTTGCATCCGCAAATCTTATAGTCGCGGTCTATCCAGAACACGCGGATATCGGGGAAAGCAAACACCGACGACATCGTCGATTCGTTGACAATGTCGCTTGCCACAATCGGATTGTCCAGCAGCAAGTCCAAACGCCTCGCCGCGCCCCTAAAAACAACCTTCGCATTCTCTTCGGAACAGAGCCTGCCGCAAAAGGCAAACCAAATCTGCTTTCCGTCTTCACCCATCAGGCGCAGTCTCACGCCACGGTTTTCGCTAATATCCTGCCCCGTTGCTCTGAATTCGACAATGCGCGAATTCAGGTGCTTTTCAAAATACGCATAATCTTCTTCGGGCATCAGCAAACGGATATCCTGAATTCCCTGCGACCGCGGAACCACACGCCCTTCATCGTCCAGCAAGGGCGTTATGAAGGTGAACCGGCGACTATCGACATCTACAGACCACAGAAAATCGCCCGTATTCCGAAGCAGCATGTCTACATTTTCTTTCAGAAGGTCTCGCTGGTGTCCAATTTCCACTTCCTGGGTAACGTCCTTAATCAGCAGGACCATGCTTTCGTCACCGCTCCGTTTTTTCATCTGGACGCGAATTTCGTACCAGTTGCTCCTAGAATCCGACACATACGAAAAGACGAAGGGAATATCGGGATAAGCATCGAGGCCCTTGATATAATCCAGAAAACGCTTGTATTCCTTATCCACAAAAATGGACTGAATCGACTTGTTGCGCAGAATTTGGTCGTAAAGGGGGCTTGTAATGCTTCGGGGCATCGCATCGAGCAAACGGCCGTCCTTCGACACGATAATGACAAGATCGCTCAAATACCCCGAAAAGCCCGCGTAGACTTTTTGCTTTTCCTGAATTTCACGCAAAAGCATCAAGACAAGAATCAGTGCCACGAGCAACAGGAAAACTACAAAAAGAATGATCGCAAAAAAGGCCGGGGAGATTGTCATAAATTACCCAATTACACCCTACAATATAGTCTTTTTCCCCTGTTTTTTAGAAACAGAAAATCCAAACCAGTCCCAAATGCGCCCCACAAAGCCATACGTTCCATCTACCGACCAGTCCCCCAGCAAAAAGTCAAGCGAAACGGCGACACCAAAATCGGGGAAACGGTAAGCAGAACGAACACGCACAAAACTAAAGCAGACCTCGTTTCCGACATCAAAAAATGCCCCATCCCATTCCGCGAACATTCCAAAGCGCTGGCTCACCTCATAGCGGAAACCAAGCACATAATCCGCCTCTTTTAACGGGACATCGCTAAAGCCTAGCACAACGCCCCCAACGGAAAGCCCCTTCCATATAAACGTCGCTGCCGTCTTATAACGATGACGGTTCCACTTTTCATCACGGGGAATCCACTCCACCGAAAAGCCGTACCCCGCCCCCAGAATAAACCAGGAACGGCAAAAGGAAAAATCCAGCTCCGAATACACACGGCGGTAAAGCGAATCCATTTCCAGGTAGCTGCTCGAAAAAGCGATACGGGAATTCCCCAGGCCAAATTCCCCCGACACGCCACCGTTCCACACATCAGCCGATACCATACGGGCATACGCGATACCAAATCCAGGTTCGGCAAACCTTGCCGGTGAAGCACTTTCCCACGAAAGGCCCGATGTCGAAAGTTTTCCACCAGAATTTTGAACAAACTCCCCTGGGAGGTCCATCGAATACGAAAAAGACGAAAGCAGGAAGGACACCGTCCACATCCGTAACCGCCCCCAAAGCTGCAATACAGACAACATATTTTCTCCTATGGGCGTAAAAGAATTCCCAAGACCTTTTCAAAACGCCCCGTCGAAAGCGACACATAAGCAACACCAAGCCCCGCACCTTGCGCAACAGGAACCAGCCACCACGTATTCGAATGGGGTGGAACCGAAGTTTTCCATTCTTCATGCCCCGAAGAATCGAGCAGACGCAACTGCACCGGATAAGCACTTTCGACATACACACGCAAAGGGGCTCCTCGCCGCCGCACGACGCGCGACGACAACCGATAGGTGAAAGGCTCCTCAGACTCCCCCTTTTCCCTCCGAGATTTTCCCAGAAAACCAGGAGTATTTTCAGCTGCGCCACTCATCGGGCTGAACCCGGACGGGCACTCCACGGTAGACTTGTCCCAGGCCACGCTGTCGATAACGCTATCGCCCCAGCAAACAGAAAC
Source organism: uncultured Fibrobacter sp. (assembly GCF_947166265.1). Lineage (NCBI taxonomy): Bacteria > Pseudomonadati > Fibrobacterota > Fibrobacteria > Fibrobacterales > Fibrobacteraceae > Fibrobacter > uncultured Fibrobacter sp. Next base: position 214,179 of record NZ_CAMVDO010000003.1, read on the forward strand.
GGAACCGGCGGTATTGTTCAGAAACCCCATCGAAACCTGGAACAGGCGAACATCCTTAAACCCGAAAAACTCCCGAAGCATAAGCGTATCCCGCGTAAGGACCGCCACCTCGAACGGCGCAAGGGTATCGTCACGCTTTACATCCCAGTTCTTTCCACGATTGCAAAAACGGAACTGCTGCATCGAAAGCGCCTTATCGGAGGCGTTGTAGATTTCTACCCATTCCGGTTCGGGCTCCAGCGGACAATGATGGATTTCAGAAATCCGAATTTTCGGATTGAACTCGCCCGAAGGCTGAACGCTAAAAGAGGGTTCCGCCACCTCCCACTCATCCGAATCCTTGACACGCCGCAGCGACTTTCCCGCCTTGGGGCGCATCAGCAAAACAGAATCGCGGCACGCCCCCGCCCAAAGTTTCCACTCCGATTCCCGCGAATTCGGAAGCGAAAGCGATGGAGCCAGTCCGCAAGAAGCGTCCGGGAAATCAGCACACCGTAGACTGTCACGGACAATGACGAAACTGCTCCCCGCAGGGTAAGCAAAGCAGAAAGGCTTTTTCGATTCGAACTGAACGCAAAGGCTGTCCGGCCGAACAATATCCTGAAAATCGTCGAGCCGGATTTCGACAAATTCGCCCTCCTGGTCCGAAACCTCTACAGGGTCCGGGAAAAACTCGACAAACCTTGGACAAGCGTACGCCGGAGAGCCGCACTGCGCTAAAACAAGCGTGAGGCCGACAAACAAATCCGTTCCTAAAAACGGAATGAACCATTTTTTCAAAAAATCACCCCCGAGGGGTGGTGCAATCCTTAGCCGGAAAAACCGGCGCCCTTTTCTCGGACAGCGGCGCTACCCAGGCCCCGTCAATCGACGGTATAGCCGTTGGGCAACATATAGGCAAGCGGGTTCACAGGGGCGTTTCTCACCCACACTTCGTAATGGAGGTGCGGACCGACGGAACGGCCGGTGTTTCCCATATATCCAATCACCTGGTAACGGTGAACAAACTGGCCCGGATGCACGATAGACAGCTGCATGTGACCGTAGCGTGTCTTGATGCTGTTTCCATGGTCAATCGTCACAAAGTTACCGAAGGTCGAACTCATCTGGGCGACTTCCACCACACCATCGGCAGAGGCGTAAATCGGAGTCCAGCGTTCGTTCGAAATATCCACGCCCTGATGCATCTTGCCCACTTCACCCGTCACCGGATGAATGCGGGGGCCAAAAGACGACGCATAGCGGCCATTTGTGGGTGCAATAGACGGCACAAAGCGCCAGGCGGACATTTTCTGGTCCATGAACTTGTTCAGGTTGCGGAAAGAGGCGTCGTTGTTCGCAAGTTTCCCCTGGATACGGCGAGCCGTTTCACCCAGGAGCGACATCCGTTCATAAACCGGCGATGTCTTGCGGAGCAACAAAGAATCTGCACTGATAGAACCACCCGTACCCAGTTCCCTAGAAGATTCGTCCTGCACCGGCAGACTGAACCTTGCATAAAGGCGGTTTTCGTCGTTAAAGAAGGAATTGGTTGTATTGGAAAGGTAATCCAGCGTCCCCTGGATTTGGGTCATTTCGCGATCGAGCTTGGCACGTTCGCTCAGCTGGTGGTTCAGCACCCCGTCGTAAACGGTTGTTGAAACCATCTGGACCAGGAACAGAAGAACTCCGATAGCCACAAAGAATCGCAACACGGGCCAGGCCTTAAACAGGAACGCAGGCACATGCAACGTGATAGACTTCGAGGAATTCTGGAAGTGTATGGTCGTCCTATAAAAATTCACGGGTGGAAAGATAGTAAAACACTTCTTTAAAAACACCCTTTTTTTTTCGAACCCGCCGTTCCGCGTAACGTTTCAGAAACAAATTTCCATTTTTGGCGTAAAAACGGCATTTTTGAGTGTTTTTTGGAAGTAAAATGTAACTAAATCGGGTTGTCGATATCGATAAATTTCGCCGTCAAACCGAGCTCTTTTTCGATTTTTTCCGCAATGGCGCGTACACCGAACACCTCGGTCCGGTGGTGCCCCGCAGACACCAAATTGAAACCCAGTTCTTCGCACAAAATGGGCACCGATTCCTTGATATCGCCGGTCACGAAAGCGTCACACCCCAGCGAAATAGCTTCTTGAATGCCGCTGGCACCGCTACCGCTGCAAATGGCGACCCGGCGGATTTGTTCCTTACCGTACATCAGCGCATTCTGGATTCCGTGTTCAAAGGCACCATTGGCTCTTTTCAAAAAATCTTCCCGCGAAAGGGCATCCTTGTAAGTTCCAATCCAACCCACGGGGCGCTCCCCTTCGACCATAAAACCTTCGGCCACGTCCAGGCCAAGCGCACGGGCAATCAGCACGTTATTGCCGAACTCGGGCTGGCCGTCGAGCGGCAAATGGTAACCGTAAAGTGAAATTCCATGTTGCATCAGGCGACGCATGCGTTCTCCGAACTTGCCTACCAGCACCCGATTTTCACCGTTCCAGAAACCGTTCGGATGATGCACGAAAATGCAATCGGCATGCTCCTCGATAGCAGCATCGATCAGGCGGTCACGAAAGGAAACCCCCGTCACGACACGGGTCACCTCGCCAGACGCCTCGACACAAAGCCCATCGACACAGTAATCCTTAAAGAGCTGCGGTTCCAGCAAACCATTTAACCAGTCAGAAAATTCAGAAAGTCGCATAACAAAACCTTTTCTGCGAAAAATAGATAAATCGCTTTTTTCTAACCACGAATCACCAACCTCTACACACTATTTTCTATATTATTCCCTGTAATTTTTTAACCCATGACCGTGTAGTACACACTGCACGAAAACTCAAAAGGAAAAAACAATGGCTGACAATCTGTCCGTCCTCGGCAAGGCCCGCAAGGCCTACCAGCCGAAACTCCCCGCAGCGCTGCGCGACGGCGCTCTCAAGGTTACTCTCAACAAGGGTAAGGCAACCGAATCCGTCCGCGACCAGGCCAAGATCAAGGCTCTGTTCCCGAACACCTACGGTGCACCGTACATCTCCATGAAGAAGGCTACCAAGGCTGCTGCCGGTAAGGCACTCAACGTGGGCGTCGTTCTGTCCGGTGGCCAGGCTCCTGGTGGACACAACGTGATTGCGGGTATCTTCGACGGTATCAAGAGCATCAGCAAGAATTCCAAGCTCCTCGGCTTCCTCGGCGGTCCGTCTGGCCTCGAAAACGGCAAGTTCATCGTGATCAACGAAAAGATCATGGACTCCTACCGCAACACTGGCGGATTCGACATCATCCAGTCCGGCCGTACCAAGCTCGAAACTGAAGAACAGTTCAAGAAGTGCATGGCTGTTGCCAAGGCTCAGAAGCTCGACGCTATCGTGATTATCGGTGGTGACGACTCCAACACCAACGCTGCTGTTCTCGGTGAATACTTCCAGGCCAACGGCGCAAGCTGCGTGGTTTGCGGCTGCCCGAAGACCATCGACGGCGACCTCAAGAACGAATACATCGAAACCTCCTTCGGTTTCGACACCGCCGTCAAGACCTATTCCGAACTCATCGGCAACATCATGCGCGATGCCAACTCCGCTCAGAAGTACTGGCACTTCATCAAGCTCATGGGCCGTAGCGCTTCTCACATCGCTCTCGAAGCCGCTCTCCAGACCCACCCGAACATCTGCTTGATTTCTGAAGAAGTCAAGGCCAAGAAGATGAAGCTCAAGCAGGTCATCAAGTACGTTGCAGACATCGTTGCTGCCCGTGCTGCTGACGGCAAGAACTTCGGCGTCTGCCTGATTCCGGAAGGCCTCCTCGAATTCATCCCGGATGTTGGCGTGCTCATCTCCGAACTCTCTGAAGCCCTCGCCCACCACGAAAAGGAAGTCGAAGGCCTCGACACCGCCGCCAAGGTTGAAAAGCTCTGCAACTGGATTTCCAAGGCTTCTGCCGAAGTCCTCAAGAGCCTCCCCTCCACCACTCAGGGCCAGCTGATGCTCGACCGCGACAGCCACGGCAACGTGCAGGTTTCCCTCATCGAAACCGAAAAGCTCATCATCGAAATGGTCAAGAAGGACCTCAAGAGCCGCAAGAACTTCAAGGGCAAGTTCTCTGCCCTCAACCACTTCTTCGGTTACGAAGGCCGTTGCGCCGCTCCGTCGAACTTCGACGCCGACTACTGCTACAGCCTCGGCTTCACCGCTTCTGTGCTCGCCTTCAACAAGATGAACGGCTACATGAGCTCTGTGCGTGACCTCACGAAGGGCATTGAAAAGTGGACTGCCGGTGGCATTCCTATCACCATGATGATGAACATCGAACGTCGTCACGGTGCCGACAAGCCGGTGATCCAGAAGGCTCTCGTTGAACTCGACGGTGCTCCGTTCAAGTTCTTCGCCAAGAACCGCGAAGTCTGGGCCAAGACTGAATCTTACACCTATCCGGGTCCGATCCAGTACTGGGGTCCGAGCGAAGTCTGTGATGTTACCAACTTTACGATCAAGCTGGAACGCGGCGCCCTCAAGGTGAAGTAAGACTTCGTCTTTTAATTCATAAGAATTAAAAAGTCCTCGCTTTGCGAGGACCTTTTTCTTATTGTCATCCCCGCGAAGGCGGGGATCATTTATCGTCATAACGATGACGTTCCTACACTTTAGGCATCATCACGGTCTTATTGAATTCTTCGGGGGTCGTGAAGGTGG